>NZ_PZKQ01000056.1:0-91233 GCF_003046645.1 Escherichia sp. MOD1-EC6475
AAACAGACGTATGTCAAGCGCCGGGGACCATGAGCAAGTAACCGTCAGCCACTCCACTGGAGACGCCGGAAGCTCTCTGCCTAAGCGGCGTGCCACTGGTCCCAGCATGTCGTCCTGTACTGTGTCACTGTCTAAGCCTCCCGTTGTGACCGCCCGGTGCAGTGCCTCACGGTCACAGCAGTCCAGCGCGAACGTGACCCGCAGTTTTTCTCCGTTATCACAGCGGAACTCAAACCCGTCAGAGCACCATCGTTGATTGCTTTCTTTCACGGCCACTTTGCCAGTATGTGCCCGTTTCGATGGCGGTACAGCGGGTTTTCGCTCAAGCAACAGCGCATTCTGGCGCATGATCCGGTAAACACGTTTGGCATTGATCGCAGGCATACCATCAAGTTCGGCCTGTCTGCGAAGCAGCGCCCATATCCGGTAACTCCGGATGGTTGGATAAGCTGTAGTGAGCGAATGCCGAACGAAGAAGATGTTTTGGTTTATTGCTCAGACACAAAAGAGCAGATGGTAGGGTTTCACAAAGGTAAAGGGTTATTTCAATTCTTTTACATGAATGGTGTTGAGGGGGTATGTGAGCCGTCACACTGGATGCCACTACCAGAACCGCCTAGATTAAAGGAGCTATAATAGTGAACTATTATATCTATTTGTATTAAAAGAGTTTTTATAAAATAAATCTTCCAAAGCATGTAAAAACACTGTTAATCTTAACGTGTGTGAAACGTGAAGAGAGGTGTTGAAATGAGCATTCATGATTTGTGTGAAGATCAAGAGCAATGGGCTATGCAGACCCTTATGGGATCAGGAGTTCTTGCAAGGTGCAGAATCCATAACGATGTAATTTTAGACAGCGGAAATGATGCTTCTTCTGCTTATAAATTAGGAACTTACCTATATCAAAAAGATAATAGCTGCAACTTATTCAATACTCTTACTGAAGCCCGCGACGCAATAAAGGATGCATATGAATCGTATTGTGGGATTGATGATTGCCCACAATGCTCAAAGTACATTGACGATTAATAATATGAACAAGTAACTATCCTCGCACTCGCGGGGATTTCTTTTATCTGAACTCGCTACGGCGAGTTTTGTTTTATGGAGATGATAAATGCACTTCCGAGTCACAGGTGAATGGAATGGAGAGCCATTCGACAGAGTTATCGAAGCAGAGGACATCAATGACTGCTATAACCACTGGATGATATGGGCGCAGATAGCGCATGCAGACGTAACCAATATTCGAATTGAAGAACTGAAAGAACACCAAACCGCCTGATGGCGGTTTCTTTTTGCCTGGAGAATTAAGATGACCGATACCAGCCTGATTCCTGAGAAAGAAGTGATGAACAAGCTCGGTGTTTCATCACGTCAGACAATCTGGAACTATACCAAACGGCACGGATTTCCGAAGCCAGTCAGAACCCACCCCAAATCATACCTTCGTGAAGCTGTTGAAGGGTGGATTCTTAACGGTGGCGTTAATCAGAAATGCTCCTGATGTGCCAGAACAATTTATCAGCGTGAAGCTCATACGCTTTACGCTGAGCCTCTATCCAGTCGTGTTTATTGTACACGGACATTATCCCGCCAAGTTCATGACCGAGCATTCGCTCAGTGACATGAGGCTCGACATTCATCTCGGACAGACGTGTAACAAGCGTTCTTCTGAAATCATGTGTTCGCCAGTAACCTAGATCCATCCCTCCCCTTATTCTGTTTACGAATCGGTTGGCTGCAGCGATGCTGATCGGTTTGTTTATGTCTTCTCCAGGGAAAATAACATCATTGTACGTTGTCATGGCCTTTTCGAGAAAAGGCTTAATTTGTTCGAAGATTGGACGGCGGATAACGTTACCCATCTTGCTATGCTCTTTCGGTACGGTCCATACGTTGTCCAGCAGGTCAAATTCTGTCTTTGTTGCCAGCCTAAGCTCTGAGAGCCTCGCCCCCCACAGCATAAGCATCTGATGAAGGAGCTTATTTGACGTAGACGCACGGCTTCTTTCAATAGCAAGCCAAATCTTAGCCAGTTCGTGATACGACAGTACCCGATCCCCTACCTCAGCGCGGGAGCCGAAGTCCCTTGGCTGGATGCTCATAATTGCGCAACTATCTATCAACTGACGCCGCATGCACCAACTAATTGCTGATCTTAGTTGACTTAGCACCTGCCTTGCTCGGCGTGGATTATCTTTTTCTTCTTCGGTAAGCAGGTCAACCCATTGCTTAACCGTGATAGAAGATGCCGGTCGATTAGGGAAGGCGTCATGCATGCGCTTCATAACCGTTGATCGGTAAAGTGCCTGGGTCTTTTCTCTGAGAGTTGTAGAGACGTAGTTGTCGAACCAGTAGTCGAGACACTGGGCGACCGTCATGGAGTTATCCACCTTCTCTTCAAAATAAGTGCGTGGATCCGTTCCTGAGAAATAGAGCTTTCGCAAGTCAGCAGTGATCTGTCTGGCATCCTTCAAAGACAGGGATGGGTATCGACCAAGCCCAAGTCGATTAGGCTTGCCATGCCAGCGATAGCGGTACTGGAACTGGATGACCCCCTTCGGTGAAATTCGTACGCTGAGGCCATCAGCATCAGCCACTTCTTGTGGGCCCGAATATGGTTTACCATAAATAGTACGCAGTTTTGTGTCGCTTATAGCCATAAATAATATTTGGTACGCTCAGAAATAATGGTTTGGTACACATCTGGTACACAATATCACATGGACAACAGCGCACAGTAAACAACTATATTTGACGTTCGTAGACATACTCAGGTGAAAAAATGGTTGTTTTTCGAGTTATAACAGACAGTTAATTAACTACAGTGGACAATGCTAGACAATGACAGACACAGATAAACAACCTACCTTCCTCTTTCACGATTATGAAACCTTTGGCACGCACCCTGCGTTAGATCGCCCTGCGCAGTTCGCTGCCATTCGCACCGATAGCGAATTCAATATCATCGGCGAACCAGAGGTTTTTTATTGCAAGCCTGCGGATGATTATTTACCCCAGCCAGGAGCAGTATTAATCACTGGTATTACCCCGCAGGAAGCGCGGGCGAAAGGAGAAAACGAAGCCGCGTTTGCCGCTCGCATTCATTCGCTTTTTACCGTCCCGAAGACCTGTATTCTGGGCTACAACAATGTACGTTTTGATGACGAAGTCACACGCAACGTTTTTTATCGTAATTTCTACGATCCCTACGCCTGGAGTTGGCAGCATGATAACTCTCGCTGGGATCTGCTGGACGTCATGCGTGCCTGTTATGCCCTGCGTCCAGAGGGGATTAACTGGCCTGAAAATGATGACGGTCTACCGAGTTTTCGCCTTGAACATTTAACCAAAGCGAATGGTATTGAACATAGCAACGCCCACGATGCGATGGCTGATGTGTACGCCACTATTGCGATGGCAAAACTGGTAAAAACGCGTCAGCCACGCCTGTTTGATTATCTCTACAGCCATCGCAACAAGCACAAATTGATGGCGTTGATTGATGTGCCACAGATGAAACCACTGGTACACGTTTCCGGTATGTTTGGTGCATGGCGCGGCAATACCAGTTGGGTTGCGCCGCTGGCATGGCATCCTGAAAATCGTAATGCCGTGATTATGGTGGATTTAGCAGGAGATATTTCGCCATTACTGGAACTGGATAGCGACACGCTGCGCGAGCGCCTGTATACCGCGAAAGCCGATCTGGGCGATAACGCCGCCGTTCCGGTTAAGCTGGTGCATATTAATAAATGTCCGGTATTAGCACAGGCGAATACGCTTCGCCCGGAAGACGCCGATCGGCTGGGCATTAATCGCCAGCATTGTCTCGATAACCTGAAAATTCTGCGTGAAAATCCGCAAGTGCGTGAAAAAGTGGTGGCGATCTTTGCTGAAGCCGAACCATTTACGCCTTCAGATAACGTGGATGCCCAGCTTTATAACGGCTTTTTCAGCGACGCCGATCGTGCAGCAATGAAAATTGTACTGGAAACCGAGCCGCGTAATTTACCAGCACTGGATATCACCTTTGTCGATAAACGCATTGAGAAACTGTTGTTCAATTATCGTGCGCGTAACTTCCCAGGAACGCTGGACTACGCCGAACAGCAACGCTGGCTGGAGCACCGTCGCCAGGTCTTCACGCCAGAGTTTTTGCAAGATTATGCTGATGAATTGCAAATGCTGGCACAACAATATGCCGATGATAAAGAGAAAGTGTCGCTGTTAAAGGCGCTTTGGCAGTACGCGGAAGAGATCGTCTGAAAAGAAAAAACCGGAGCGATAAACTCCGGTTTTTAGTGAATTACCGGATGGTTATGCCATCCGGCTTGATAGGATTATGCAACGTCTTCGTACTGCGGAACCGGGTTGCGGAAGCTCTTCGTCACGCAAGCCAGGTAAATCAGACCGATTGCCGCCCAGATCAGCCCCAGAACCATTGAGCTTTCTTCCAGGTTAACCCACAGCGCACCTACAGTCAGAGCACCACACATCGGCAGGAACAGATACTGGAAGTGATCTTTCAGCGTTTTGTTACGCTTCTCACGGATCCAGAACTGCGAAATGACCGACAGGTTAACGAAGGTAAATGCTACCAGCGCACCAAAGTTAATCAGCGCCGTTGCCATTACCAGGTCAAAGTTGATTGCCAGCAGAGCAATCGCGCCAACCAGGATAATGTTCATTGCCGGGGTACGCCATTTCGGGTGTACATAACCGAAGAAGCTTTTCGGGAACACGCCGTCACGACCCATTACGTACATCAGACGCGCTACGCCTGCGTGCGCCGCCATACCGGACGCCAGTACGGTAATGGTGGAGAAAATCAGCGCGCCAACCTGGAACGCTTTACCCGCAACGTACAGCATGATTTCAGGCTGTGACGCATCCGGATCTTTAAAGCGAGAGATATCCGGGAAGTACAGCTGCAGGAAGTAAGTTGCAAAGATGAAGATCATGCCGCCGATCAGCGCGGTCAGGAAAATCGCACGCGGGATCACGCGCTCTGCATCTTTGGTTTCTTCCGACAGGTTGCTGATGCCGTCAAAACCTGTAAAGGAGAAGCACAGGATCGTCGCACCGGTAATCATTGGGATAACATGCGCATCGCCAGACCAGAACGGACGGGTGCTCGCCAGCGTACCAGCGCCTTCACCTTCAAATACGCCGTAAACTACCATGCCCAGAATCACCGCGATCAGCACAACCTGCAACACTACGATTACCGTGTTGAAGTTCGCTACGGATTTCAGACTACGCAGGTTAAAGGCGGTCATAAAGGCCACCAGCGCCACCACAAACATCCACGATGGGATGGAAGGCACCAGGGCTTCAAAATAGATTTTCGCCAACAGAATGTTGATCATCGGCGCGAACAAATAGTCGAGCAGAGAAGACCAACCCACCATAAAGCCAACGGTCGGGCTAATGGATTTCTGGGCGTAAGTGTATGCAGAGCCAGCAGAAGGATAGCGGCGAACCAGCTTCCCGTAGCTCAGAGCCGTAAACAGGATCGCAATTAATGCGAACGCATAGGCTGTCGGCACATGACCATCCGTGAGGCCTGAAACGATACCAAAAGTATCAAACAGCGTCATCGGCTGCATATAGGCAAGACCCATCATTACAACCGGAACTAACGTAAGCGTTTTACGCAATTCCACGCGAGAGGTGTTTGGAGTAACGTTATGCGACATGGTCATTCTCCTTTACGGTGAAAACCGTCGCGTAAGCAAAAAATTGCCCCATTTTTTTGGATTCCTCAGCGACAACAACTGTCGATTTTTAGTAAATATCTATCCGGTACGAAGCCCGGCCTCTTGGTATGAATGATTGGTTTGAAGCAAAAAATAACCGACGCGGATAAAACGTCGGTTTTTAGTCATTTTTTGACAGCGGCGCATTGTGCCTAAATGGGGGGTAAATGACAAGAGAATGAGAGGCTTGTCATAAAATTTTTTATTTAAATGGCTGATTTTCCGTCATCAGATTTTGCATAAACTCCAGCAATCGCACTATTTGCTAAAATCTCATCCCGCCACCATGCGCTGGCAAGCCCTGCGGTCTGTTCGTTCCAGCCAATCCAGACCGGTTCAAAAAGAGTCTGGGCGACCACTTTCTTCTCAATTAACGCGCCACTATCGAGAAAACGTTGCGCCAGATAGCGGGGTAAATAGCCACAACCAAGACCGCTGATTTGTAGCTCCAGCTTGGTTTTAAAATCGAATACGGTTATGGCTTCTTGTTCGTCGAGTATTTGCGAGGCTGTGGACGCGGCTGCCTGTGCCGTGTCGCCTACCACTATTGCCCGGTATCGTTTAATAACTCGTCGGTTTAACGGTTCTTCTTCCAGTGCTAACGGATGATGGGGTGCCACAGCGAAAACTTGCTCCAGATCACCCAGACGAGAAAAGCCAAATTCGCTGGAGGACGGCGGCTCATGCATCGCGCCGACAATAATATCCGCCCTCCCCTGAGTCAGCGCCTCCCAGGAACCACCGAGCACGCCATTGATAAATTTCAACCGCGTCACGCTGTGATGTTGATAAAAGATTTCAATGAGCGGCGCAAGCAGAGAAAAAGGAAACGTATCATCTACCCCAATCACCAGCTCGTTTTCCCAGCCTTCATGAAGTTTGATCGCCTGCTTTTCCAGTTCATGAACAGTGTGGAGTATTTCCCGCCCTTTCTCTAATAGCATTTTTCCGGTACGGGTGAATTTAGCGCGGTGTCCGCTACGATCGAGTAATTGAATATTAAGGTCGCTTTCCAGCTTGTGAACGGTATAACTCAGAGCGGACGGCGTCTTGTAGAGTTTGGCCGACGCCGCCGCAAAACTGCCTTCCTTTTCTAAGGCATCGAGGATCATCAACACATCCAGCAGTGGTTTCATACACGCCCCCTTGCAGTGTATGCGGCGTCCTGCTGGCGTGATCGTTTACTCCAGCGGCATTACCAGCGGATCGGGATACTGGTATTCAAATCCCAGTTCATTGCAAATCCGACTGCCATCAATAATTTTACCCTTACCGCTGTCCAGACTGTTTCTGAACTGCGGGGGTTCCAGCCCCAATAAACGAGCCATCTGTGGATAGAAAACATTGCGCGCAGGGTGAGCTGGCGCACATATATTATAGATGTGTCCGCCTTTAGGTGCCTGTAACAACAGGGTGATAGCGCCAATAACATCTTCCTGGTGGACTAAATTAACACCGTGCTCACCGTCAGGCGCGGTTTTTCCGGCAAAGAAGCGTCCGGGATGGCGCCCTGGTCCGACCAGACCCGCAAGACGCAGAATATCGACCGAAGTACCGGGTAAATTGTGCAGCCAGTCTTCGAGTTCTTCTAATACTCGTCCACTATTGGTCACCGGATTACGCGGGGTAGTTTCTTTCACAGTGCCTTGTGCGTCGCCATAGACAGACGTTGAGCTGGTAAAGATAATGCGGGGAATACGATGAGCCAGCGCGCTATCCACCAGCTCTTGCACAGCTTGTAAATAGAACTCATCGCCGGGGCCACTGCGACGTGCAGGAAGCGTAATGACCAGCGCATCGGCATCCATCAGGGCATCCAGATCGTCAGAATCACAAACTAACTCAGGCTCCATACGAAGCAGATAGCTATCAATCCCGCTCATTCGAGCCGCTTCGACGCCATCTTGTGTGGTTTTACTCCCGGTGACCTGCCAGCCTCGCGCTGAAAGTGACATCGCCAGCGGCATACCTAACCACCCTAACCCGACAATTGCGACCTTTTTCATCCGTTTTCTCCTGATACACCTTAGATCTATAAGGCTACGCCAGCGTATCAAAACTGACAATTCATTCTATGAATGAATCTCTTCAATAATGATAACGACAGGCTGCAATGAGCAGTGAATCGTCAGTAACCGCGTATACCAGACGATGCTCCTCTGTAATGCGTCGGGACCAGAAGCCTGACAAATTAGGTTTCAGGGGTTCTGGCTTCCCCTTACCTTCAAATGGCGTTCTGCGGGTATCTTTGATAAGTTCAGTGATCTTTTTAACAATTCGCTTATCTGTTTCCTGCCAGTACAGATAATCATCCCATGATTCCTCAGACCAGATGAGTTTCACTCAATAATGTCCTTTTCCGTTCCTTTGCCTGATTTCAGGCTATCGATTGAGTCCATCAATCTCCGGGCGTTAGCGGGGGAGCGCAGTAGATAAGCTGTCTCTTCCAGGGAGTTGTATTCTTCGAGTGACATCAGAACACAAGCCTCACCATTCTGACGAGTAATAAGGATCGGAGCATGATCTTCAACGGCTTTCATCATTGTTGCCGACAAATTCTGACGCGCTTCGCTGTAGCTAATTGTACGCATATCAACCTCCTCTTTTGTACAGTTCATTGTACAATGATGAGTGGCAATTAACTATTTATTAATTAGCCTGCAGATCAAGGCATTGGTCAGTGAAAAGAAAACTCCCAGGCTTCGCTATTTTTGGTGCCGTCAGGTTAGAGGACAGCCCTCTTAGCCCCCTCCTTTCCCCGCTCATTCATTAAACAAATCTATCGTCACAAAATATATAAAAAAGCCCTTGCTTTCTAAGGTGAAAGTGGTTTAGGTTAAAAGGCATCAGTTGAATAAACATTCACAGAGAATTTTATGACACGCGTTCAATTTAAACACCACCATCATCACCATCATCCTGACTAGTCTTTCAGGCGATGTGTGCTGGAAGACATTCAGATCTTCCAGTGGTGCATGAACGCATGAGAAAGCCCCCGGAAGATCATCTTCCGGGGGCTTTTTTATTGCGCGGTTGATAACGATTCAGACAGGTTTAAAGAGGAAGAAGAAAATGACAGACAACACTCGTTTACGCATAGCTATGCAGAAATCCGGCCGTTTAAGTGATGACTCGCGCGAATTGCTGGCGCGCTGTGGCATTAAAATTAATCTTCACACCCAGCGCCTGATCGCAATGGCTGAAAACATGCCGATTGATATTCTGCGGGTGCGTGACGACGACATTCCAGGTCTGGTGATGGACGGCGTAGTTGACCTCGGGATTATTGGCGAAAACGTGCTGGAAGAAGAGCTGCTTAACCGCCGCGCCCAGGGTGAAGATCCGCGCTACTTTACCCTGCGTCGTCTCGATTTCGGCGGCTGCCGCCTTTCGCTGGCAACGCCAGTTGATGAAGCCTGGGACGGCCCGCTCTCCTTAAACGGTAAACGTATTGCCACCTCTTATCCTCACCTGCTCAAACGTTATCTCGACCAGAAAGGTATCTCTTTTAAATCCTGCTTACTGAACGGTTCTGTCGAAGTCGCCCCGCGCGCCGGACTGGCGGATGCGATTTGCGATCTGGTTTCCACCGGTGCCACGCTGGAAGCTAACGGCCTGCGCGAAGTCGAAGTTATCTACCGCTCGAAAGCCTGCCTGATCCAGCGCGATGGCGAAATGGAAGAATCCAAACAGCAACTGATCGACAAACTGCTGACCCGTATTCAGGGAGTGATCCAGGCGCGCGAATCAAAATACATCATGATGCACGCACCGACCGAACGTCTGGATGATGTCATCGCCCTGCTGCCAGGTGCTGAACGCCCAACTATTTTACCGCTGGCGGGTGACCAACAGCGCGTAGCGATGCACATGGTCAGCAGCGAAACTCTGTTCTGGGAAACCATGGAAAAACTGAAGGAACTGGGCGCCAGCTCGATTCTGGTTCTGCCAATTGAGAAGATGATGGAGTAATAGCCATGAGCTTTAACACAATCATTGACTGGAATAGCTGTACTGCGGAACAACAACGCCAGCTGTTAATGCGCCCGGCGATCTCCGCCTCTGAAAGCATCACCCGTACCGTCCGTGAAATTTTAGATAACGTGAAAGCACGCGGCGATGATGCCCTGCGGGAATACAGCGCGAAGTTTGATAAAACCACGGTTACCGCACTGAAAGTTTCTGCAGAGGAAATTGCCGCAGCCTGCGAACGCCTGAGCGACGAGCTGAAACAGGCAATGGCGGTGGCAGTAAAGAATATTGAAACCTTCCACACTGCGCAAAAACTGCCTCCGGTAGATGTCGAAACTCAACCAGGCGTGCGTTGCCAGCAGGTCACGCGCCCGGTGGCTTCGGTTGGTTTGTATATTCCTGGCGGCTCCGCCCCGCTCTTCTCAACCGTATTAATGCTGGCGACTCCGGCGCGTATTGCAGGCTGTAATAAAGTTGTGCTGTGCTCACCGCCGCCGATTGCCGATGAGATCCTTTACGCGGCGCAACTGTGTGGCGTGCAGGACGTGTTTAACGTCGGCGGCGCTCAGGCCATTGCCGCGCTGGCGTTCGGTACAGAATCCGTGCCAAAAGTGGACAAAATTTTCGGGCCTGGTAACTCCTTTGTGACAGAAGCAAAACGCCAGGTGAGCCAGCGTCTGGACGGTGCGGCGATCGATATGCCCGCAGGCCCGTCGGAAGTGCTGGTGATTGCTGACAGCGGCGCAACACCGGATTTTGTCGCCTCTGATTTGCTCTCCCAGGCAGAACACGGCCCGGACTCGCAGGTGATTTTACTGACGCCCGATGTTGATATGGCGCGTCGCGTTGCCGAAGCCGTCGAACGCCAGTTGGCAGAACTGCCGCGTGCCGAAACCGCCCGCCAGGCACTGAGCGCCAGTCGCCTGATCGTGACCAACGATTTAGCGCAGTGCGTAGAGATCTCCAACCAGTACGGCCCGGAGCACCTGATCATTCAGACCCGCAACGCCCGTGAACTGGTCGATGGCATCACCAGTGCCGGTTCGGTATTTCTTGGTGACTGGTCACCGGAATCGGCGGGCGACTACGCCTCCGGCACCAATCACGTGCTGCCGACTTACGGTTACACCGCCACCTGTTCCAGTCTCGGCCTGGCGGATTTCCAGAAGCGCATGACCGTGCAAGAACTGTCAAAAGAAGGGTTTTCCGCGCTGGCTTCAACCATTGAAACACTGGCCGCCGCCGAGCGCCTGACCGCCCACAAAAATGCCGTTACTTTGCGTGTTAACGCCCTGAAGGAGCAAGCATGAGCACCGTGACTATTACCGATTTAGCGCGTGAAAACGTCCGCAACCTGACGCCGTATCAGTCGGCGCGTCGTCTGGGCGGTAACGGCGATGTCTGGCTGAACGCCAACGAATATCCCACAGCCGTCGAGTTTCAGCTTACTCAGCAAACGCTCAACCGTTACCCGGAATGTCAGCCGAAAGCGGTCATTGAAAATTATGCACAGTATGCAGGCGTGAAACCGGAACAGGTGCTGGTTAGCCGTGGCGCGGACGAAGGTATTGAACTGCTGATTCGCGCTTTTTGCGAACCGGGCAAAGGCGCCATCCTCTACTGCCCGCCAACGTACGGCATGTACAGCGTCAGCGCCGAAACCATTGGCGTCGAGTGCCGCACGGTGCCGACGCTGGAAAACTGGCAACTGGACTTGCAGGGGATTTCCGACAAGCTGGACGGCGTAAAAGTGGTCTACGTTTGCAGCCCCAACAACCCAACCGGGCAACTGATCAACCCGCAGGATTTTCGCACGTTGCTGGAGTTAACTCGCGGTAAGGCAATTGTGGTTGCTGATGAAGCCTATATTGAATTTTGTCCGCAGGCATCGCTGGCGGGCTGGCTGGCGGAATATCCACATCTGGCTATTTTGCGTACCCTTTCGAAAGCTTTCGCTCTGGCGGGGCTTCGTTGCGGGTTTACGCTGGCAAATGAAGAAGTCATCAACCTGTTAATGAAAGTGATCGCCCCCTACCCGCTCTCGACGCCGGTTGCCGACATTGCCGCACAGGCGTTAAGCACGCAGGGAATCGTCGCCATGCGCGAACGGGTGGCGCAAATTATTGCAGAACGCGAATATCTGATTGCCGCTCTGAAAGAAATCCCCTGCGTGGAGCAAGTTTTCGACTCCGAAACCAACTACATTCTGGCGCGCTTTAAAGCCTCCAGTGCGGTGTTTAAATCTTTGTGGGATCAGGGCATTATCTTACGTGATCAGAATAAACAACCCTCTTTAAGCGGCTGCCTGCGAATTACCGTCGGAACCCGTGAAGAAAGCCAGCGCGTCATTGACGCCTTACGTGCGGAGCAAGTTTGATGAGTCAGAAGTATCTTTTTATCGATCGCGATGGAACCCTGATTAGCGAGCCGCCGAGTGATTTTCAGGTGGATCGTTTTGACAAACTCGCCTTTGAACCAGGCGTGATCCCGGAACTGCTGAAGCTGCAAAAAGCGGGCTACAAGCTGGTGATGATCACCAATCAGGATGGTCTGGGGACGCAAAGTTTCCCGCAGGCGGATTTCGATGGCCCGCACAATCTGATGATGCAGATCTTCACCTCGCAAGGTGTACAGTTTGATGAAGTGCTGATTTGCCCGCACCTGCCCGCAGATGAGTGCGACTGCCGCAAGCCGAAAGTAAAACTGGTGGAGCGTTACCTGGCTGAACAAGCAATGGATCGTGCCAACAGTTATGTGATTGGCGATCGCGCGACCGATATTCAACTCGCAGAAAACATGGGTATTAATGGCTTACGCTACGACCGCGAAACCCTGAACTGGCCGATGATTGGCGAACAACTCACCAGACGTGATCGTTACGCTCATGTGGTACGCAACACCAAAGAGACGCAGATTGACGTTCAGGTGTGGCTGGATCGCGAAGGTGGCAGCAAGATTAACACCGGCGTTGGCTTCTTTGATCACATGCTGGATCAGATTGCCACCCACGGCGGCTTCCGTATGGAAATCAACGTCAAAGGCGACCTCTATATCGACGATCACCACACCGTCGAAGATACCGGCCTGGCGCTGGGCGAAGCATTAAAAATTGCCCTTGGTGACAAACGCGGTATTTGCCGCTTTGGTTTTGTCCTGCCGATGGATGAATGCCTTGCCCGCTGCGCGCTGGATATCTCAGGTCGCCCGCACCTGGAATATAAAGCCGAGTTTACCTACCAGCGCGTGGGCGATCTCAGCACTGAAATGATCGAACACTTCTTCCGTTCGCTCTCATACACCATGGGCGTGACGCTGCACCTGAAAACCAAAGGTAAAAACGATCACCACCGTGTAGAGAGTCTCTTTAAAGCCTTTGGTCGTACCCTGCGCCAGGCCATCCGCGTGGAAGGCGACACCCTGCCCTCGTCGAAAGGAGTGCTGTGATGAACGTGGTGATCCTTGATACCGGCTGCGCCAATCTGAACTCAGTGAAGTCAGCCATTGCGCGTCACGGCTATGAACCGAAAGTCAGCCGTGACCCGGACGTAGTGTTGCTGGCCGATAAACTTTTTTTACCCGGCGTCGGCACTGCACAAGCGGCGATGGATCAGGTGCGTGAGCGCGAACTGTTTGATCTCATCAAGGCCTGTACCCAACCGGTGCTGGGCATCTGCTTAGGAATGCAACTACTGGGACGACGCAGCGAAGAGAGCAACGGCGTCGATTTGCTGGGCATCATCGACGAAGATGTACCGAAAATGACCGACTTTGGTCTGCCGCTGCCGCATATGGGCTGGAATCGCGTTTACCCGCAGGCGGGCAACCGTCTTTTTCAGGGAATTGAAGACGGCGCGTACTTTTACTTTGTTCACAGCTACGCAATGCCGGTCAATCCGTGGACCATCGCCCAGTGTAACTACGGCGAACCGTTCACCGCTGCGGTACAAAAAGATAACTTCTACGGCGTGCAGTTCCACCCGGAGCGTTCTGGTGCCGCTGGCGCTAAGTTGCTGAAAAACTTCCTGGAGATGTAATGATTATTCCAGCATTAGATTTAATCGACGGCACCGTGGTGCGTCTCCATCAGGGCGATTACGGCAAACAGCGTGATTACGGTAACGACCCGCTGCCGCGCTTACAGGATTACGCCGCGCAGGGTGCCGAAGTGCTGCACCTGGTGGATCTGACCGGGGCAAAAGATCCGGCTAAACGCCAAATCCCCCTGATTAAAACGCTGGTCGCAGGCGTTAACGTTCCTGTGCAGGTTGGCGGCGGCGTGCGTAGCGAAGAAGACGTGGCAGCATTACTGGAAGCAGGCGTTGCGCGCGTCGTAGTCGGCTCCACCGCAGTGAAATCACCCGACATGGTGAAAGGCTGGTTTGAACGCTTCGGTGCCGATGCGCTGGTGCTGGCGCTGGATGTACGCATTGACGAGCAAGGCAACAAACAGGTGGCAGTGAGCGGCTGGCAAGAGAACTCGGGCGTTTCACTGGAACAACTGGTGGAAACCTATCTGCCCGTCGGCCTAAAACATGTGCTGTGTACCGATATCTCGCGCGACGGCACGCTGGCCGGCTCAAACGTCTCTTTATATGAAGAAGTATGCGCCAGATATCCGCAGGTGGCATTTCAGTCCTCCGGCGGCATTGGCGACATTGATGATGTCGCGGCTCTGCGTGGTACTGGTGTGCGCGGCGTAATAGTTGGCCGGGCATTACTGGAAGGTAAATTCACCGTGAAGGAGGCCATCTCATGCTGGCAAAACGCATAATCCCGTGTCTCGACGTTCGTGATGGTCAGGTGGTGAAAGGCGTACAGTTTCGCAACCATGAAATCATTGGCGATATCGTGCCGCTGGCAAAACGCTACGCCGAAGAAGGCGCTGACGAGCTGGTGTTCTACGATATCACCGCTTCCAGCGATGGACGTGTGGTAGATAAAAGCTGGGTATCTCGCGTGGCGGAAGTGATCGACATTCCGTTCTGTGTGGCGGGTGGGATTAAGTCTCTGGATGACGCCGCGAAAATTCTTTCCTTTGGCGCGGATAAAATTTCCATCAACTCCCCTGCGCTGGCAGACCCAACATTAATTACTCGCCTGGCGGATCGCTTTGGCGTGCAATGTATTGTGGTCGGTATTGATACCTGGTACGACGCTGAAACCGGTAAATATCATGTGAATCAATATACCGGCGATGAAAACCGCACCCGCGTCACTCAATGGGAAACGCTCGACTGGGTACAGGAAGTTCAAAAACGCGGTGCCGGAGAAATCGTTCTTAATATGATGAATCAGGACGGCGTGCGTAACGGTTACGACCTCGAACAACTGAAAAAAGTGCGTGAAGTTTGCCACGTCCCGCTGATTGCCTCCGGTGGCGCGGGCATTATGGAACACTTCCTCGAAGCCTTCCGCGATGCCGACGTTGACGGCGCGCTGGCAGCGTCCGTATTCCACAAACAAATAATCAATATTGGTGAATTAAAAGCGTACCTGGCAACACAGGGCGTGGAGATCAGGATATGTTAACAGAACAACAACGTCGCGAACTGGACTGGGAAAAAACCGACGGGATGATGCCAGTGATTGTGCAACACGCGGTATCCGGCGAAGTGTTAATGCTGGGCTACATGAACCCGGAAGCCTTAGACAAAACCATCGAAAGCGGCAAAGTCACTTTCTTCTCGCGCACTAAGCAGCGACTGTGGACCAAAGGCGAAACGTCGGGCAATTTCCTCAACGTAGTGAGCATTGCGCCGGACTGCGACAACGACACACTACTGGTGCTGGCGAATCCCATCGGCCCAACCTGCCACAAAGGCACAAGTAGTTGCTTCGGCAACACCGCTCACCAGTGGCTGTTCCTGTATCAACTGGAACAACTGCTCGCCGAGCGCAAATCTGCCGATCCGGAAACCTCCTACACCGCCAAACTGTATGCCAGCGGCACCAAGCGCATTGCGCAGAAAGTGGGCGAAGAAGGCGTGGAAACCGCACTGGCCGCGACGGTACATGACCGCTTTGAACTGACCAACGAAGCATCTGATTTGATGTATCATCTGCTGGTATTGTTGCAGGATCAGGATCTGGATTTAACGACAGTGATTGAGAACTTACGCAAGCGGCATCAGTGAATTGGGGCTGACTGGATGTGATGTTTTTGTCACATCCAGCAACAAAAAACGGGCACGGTGTCACCACTCTGCCCGTTTTCTTTAAAGCTAAAAAGATTATTTCGCGTTGTAATTGCGCAGCGCATTACGCCCCAGCACAATCCCCGCGCCAACCATACCGCCCAGCAGCACAGCCAGAATCAGTGTGATGGCCTTTTTCGGGCTATCGCGACGAATTGGCAGTGTGGGTTTCATAACGTAACGGTAGGCATTTATATCAAGATCATCAACCTTCAGGCTTTCGATATCCAAAAGGTTTTGACGAGTCTGGTAGTAGCCAGGAGAGAAAACCAGCGGACGGGTCGCTTCATGCTTGATCATCGATTCCAGTGCATCACTCCCCAGAAGGAACAACGTATCCTGCGTTACGTCTTCGGTCTGTTGAATCTGTGGCTTTGCCAACTGCGCCTGATTCGCATATTGCAACGCTTCCTGAATCTGGCGGATACGCAGATCTTTTTGCTCCTGTGCCACCACTTCTTGCGTTTTCAAAGAGTCTTTCAGGTTTTTCATACCCAAAGCAATATTATCTTTCAGGTCCTTTTCCAGCTCTTTATTCACCTGGTCATCAACCTGTTGAATATATTCAGCCAGCTTCTTCTGTGCGTCCGCCGCAGTTTGCCCGACATAAGAAACAGCTAACGGTAACGGCTGGTTTTTAACAGAAGGCTCAATGGTCAGTTTTTCTGGTTCTTCCTGATTATCCAGCGTTTCAGCTAATGCAGAGAAGGCAGAACTGAAGCGACCAATTAACGCCTCCTGTAAATCCGACACTTTCGGTGCTGCCTGACCATAGATAACATTCATGGCATTGTTATAGCCAGCAATTTGCCCCACATCTGGCTGAGTAACAATGGCTGTCGACGTCCATTTCTCTTTCGCGACCGCCAGATATCCGATAGCCAGAGCGATTGCCACAATAACAGTGATGAAGATTGTCACCTTCCCACGCCACAACTGCATCAGTAAATCAATTAAATCAATCTGTTCCGGGTCATGGTTATGCCCAGGAATATTATTATTTTCAACTCTCATCATTACCCTAACAGACGGAAAATTTCAGGTCGCCATAGTTTAGCGATAATCTGTATGAATGCCATAGGAGTAACAATAAAAATACTGAATTACTCCACGAGCATTAAATGACGTGTGTACAGAAAACCATCATGGTAACAATAGGTTAGTCACTACCGAAAAGATCACGGGTATAGACCTTATTTGCTACATCCTTAAGCTCTTCAGACATACGATTAGAAATGATGACATCAGCCTGTTGCTTAAACGTTGTGAGGTCACGTTCCAGTCGCGAGTTGAAGAACGATTCTTCCTTCATCACTGGTTCATAAATGATAACTTCAACACCCTTAGCTTTGATCCGTTTCATAATCCCCTGAATGGACGAAGCGCGGAAGTTATCCGAACCACTCTTCATTATCAGACGATATATTCCAACTACTTTAGGTTTGCGCGACAAGATAGCATCGGCGATGAAGTCTTTCCGGGTACGATTAGCCTCAACGATGGCAGAGATAATATTATTGGGAACAGACTGATAGTTTGCCAACAGCTGCTTAGTATCTTTCGGTAGACAGTAGCCACCGTAACCAAATGATGGATTGTTGTAGTGGTTGCCGATGCGTGGATCAAGACAAACGCCTTCAATAATTTGACGTGTGTTCAATCCTAAACTTTCTGCATAGCTATCCAGTTCATTAAAGTACGCCACACGCATCGCGAGATAGGTATTAGCAAAAAGTTTAATTGCTTCAGCTTCTGTTGAATCAGTAAACAGGGTTGGAATATTTTGTTTGATTGCCCCTTCCTGTAATAACGCGGCAAAACGCTCTGCACGTTCAGAACGTTCGCCGATCACGATACGAGAAGGATGAAGATTATCGTAAAGGGCTTTACCTTCGCGAAGGAATTCTGGGGAGAAAATAATATTTTCGGTGTGGTATTTCTTATGCATAGCGGCGGTAAAACCTACCGGAACCGTGGATTTGATAACCATTACCGCCTGGGGATTTATCTCTGTTACATCTTTAATTACTGATTCTACGCTGGATGTATTGAAATAATTAGTTTTAGGATCATAGTCAGTCGGAGTTGCGATAATCACATAATCTGTATTCCGGTAAGCTTCATTTTTATCTAAAGTGGCATTAAAGCATATTTTATCTGATTGCAAATACTGCTGAATCTCTTTGTCAACAATAGGAGATATCCTATCATTCAGCATTGCGACTCGTGACGGTAAAATATCTAATGCGACAACTTCATGATTTTGTGCGATTAAAAGCCCATTTGAAAGGCCTACATAGCCGGTACCGGAAATGGTGATTTTCATTTCATGCTCTCAGAATTAACTTAACTATGAATCATGATGTTTTTAGCATCCTGATAAGAGTTAAAAGTTTTAACGCTACGGTGATGAGTGGTCAACGCAACGAAAAACAATTCAGATTTTCTTTATAAGAATAGCTAATATTTATTAAGTTAATATTAAGCAATGAAATTTAGTCTATAAGATTTATGGCAAAAAAAAGCCCAGCGATAAATGCCGGGCCTTAGTTTATTACTGATTAAATCAGATTAATCCAACCATTCGGTGTGGAATACACCTTCTTTATCAATGCGTTTATAAGTATGCGCACCGAAATAGTCACGCTGTGCCTGGATCAGATTCGCAGGCAATACTGCGGCACGGTAGCTGTCGTAATAGGCAACCGCAGCGGCGAAGGTCGGAACCGGGATACCGTTCTGTACCGCATAGGCTACTACATCACGCAATGCCTGCTGGTAGTCGTCGGCAATTTGTTTGAAGTACGGAGCCAGCAGCAGGTTAGCGATCTTCGGATTTTCAGCGTAAGCATCAGTGATTTTCTGCAGGAACTGAGCGCGGATGATACAGCCAGCACGGAAGATCTTCGCGATTTCACCATAGTTCAGATCCCAGTTGTACTCTTCAGATGCGGCACGTAGCTGTGAGAAGCCCTGAGCGTAAGAAACAATCTTACCCAGATAAAGCGCACGACGAACTTTCTCAATGAATTCAGCTTTGTCGCCTGCAGGTTGTGCTTGCGGACCGGACAGTACTTTAGACGCCGCAACACGCTGCTCTTTGAGAGAAGAGATGTAACGTGCAAACACTGATTCAGTGATCAGTGACAGAGGCTCACCGAGATCCAGCGCACTCTGGCTGGTCCACTTACCAGTACCTTTGTTAGCTGCCTCATCCAGAATCACATCGACCAGGTAGTTACCGTCTTCATCTTTTTTGGTGAAGATATCTTTAGTGATGTCGATCAGATAGCTGCTCAGCTCACCGTTATTCCACTCAGTGAAAGTCTGTGCCAGTTCTTCGTTGGAAAGGTTCAGCCCACCTTTCAGCAGAGAATAGGCTTCCGCGATCAGCTGCATATCGCCGTATTCAATACCGTTGTGAACCATTTTTACGTAGTGACCTGCACCGTCGGCACCAATATAGGTAACACACGGTTCACCATCTTCAGCTACGGCAGCAATTTTGGTGAGGATTGGCGCAACCAGTTCATAGGCTTCTTTCTGACCACCAGGCATGATGGAAGGCCCTTTCAGCGCGCCCTCTTCACCACCGGAAACACCAGTACCGATGAAATTAAAACCTTCTGCGGAAAGCTCACGGTTGCGACGAATGGTGTCCTGGAAGAAAGTATTACCACCATCAATGATGATGTCGCCTTTATCGAGGTATGGTTTCAAGGAATCAATAGCAGCATCCGTGCCTGCACCTGCTTTCACCATTAACAGGATGCGACGAGGCGTTTCAAGAGATTCAACAAACTCTTTCACCGTATAGTAAGGAACCAGTTTTTTGCCTGGATTTTCAGCAATAACTTCTTCCGTCTTTTCACGGGAACGGTTGAAAATAGAGACGGTATAACCACGGCTTTCGATGTTGAGCGCAAGGTTGCGCCCCATCACAGCCATACCGACGACGCCAATCTGTTGCTTTGACATTGTTTACTCCTGTCAGGGGTGGTCACCGCGGGGTTGCGGCTTATTTAAGATAAAGAATAGCTTAATTTATATCTTATTTTACAGTCATATTTTTCATAACTAGGGCATCGATTGTTTCTTACCCAATTATCTACTTATCCACTGATATTATAAAAACGTTCAGCAAATTTTATTAATTCACTATCACTATTATTTGGTATTAGTTCAACATGATTTTCTTTGCTTGTAATGAAATAGTCACTACCAATAGCAGAAAGATGTGAAAATGGCGATGTGCATTCCTTATCAAAAAGAGAACATCCCAAAAAATAGTTCATTGAATACTGAATCCCTAACATGTGCAATATTGTTGGCGCAAAGCTTAATGAATTTTTACCGTCTGCATCCAAAATTTCAGGAGTGATATCTCCTCCAATAACCAGAAATGGTATTTCGCCTACAAAGTAACGAGAATCGCTATTAAATGCTTTTTTATATTCTGTCGAAGGAAATGTTGAATGATCTGACGTTATTATTAATAATGTATTATTATAAAATGAACTACGCCGAAAGAAGTCAACAAATTTCCCTAACTGAAAATCATAGTTATAGAATTTATTGTAGAGCGGGTTGTTACCATCAAAATATTTTTCATTTGGACTATCTTGACCATGATGAGTACCAGATGGATAGACACCAATAAAGAAGTGTTCTTTTTTATTTTCCTGAGAACGTAAAAAATATTGCAGTGCATTAAATGTTTGCTTATCCGTCATTCTGTCTCGTTGGTAACCAATAAAATCACCCATACCAAGAACTTTATCAAAATTGAGTGTCTTCAACATTGTATTGAGTGGGCTATTTTTTTCGGTGGAAGCTATAAAATAACTTTTATAGCCATACTCTTTTAATATATCCGGTAAAGATGTTTGACGGTGAAGGTAAATATTATTAATTTCTGTGTTAGATAATTGTGCAATACCTGTACCAGCGTCAGTTAAACCATCCCGAAATTGATAACCCGAAGTTAACTGGCCTCTTAACCCTCGAAAGGTTGCAGCCGTATGGTTATAATAATTTTTAAAACTTAGTGCTTCAGTAGATAACTTATTTAAATTAGGTGTAACTGAAAATGCTCCTGGTTTGGCGTTGCCCATAATTTCAGATGAAAATCCCTCAGTAAATATTACAATAACATTACGACCTTTGAAATTGTAGTTATTTTCTATAGGGTTAATAAAAACACTTGTTTTTAAAAAAGATTTCCCTGCATCTCCGATCTTCTTACTAGGCTTAAAGGTTTGCTGTAAATAGAACAATTTTGCCGTTTCATAAAAAGCATATACTGGTCCCGCACTTATGAAAGAACACACAAGCAATAATACTATACAGAGAAGGTTAAACTTATAATATTTAATACGCTCGATTAGAGCACCTGAAGGCATTGTAATGAATGAAACTATAACAAATAAAATAAAAACAAAAAAAACTTTAATTACCTCACCAATACCCAGGGATTCAATTTCTGCAGCATTCGACAAGGCAAGAGGCATCAAATATTGTCCTGAACTAAATAGCGACGCTGCCTGCACACCTAAAATGCAAAGATAAATTCCCCATAAAATATTACTTACAAACTTTCTCTTTATCAGAAAGATTGCCACACTTGTAAATGTGTATTCAATAGTAAATAAAAAAACACAATCCGCCCTTCCAGAGTAAAGTAAAATACTCAAAAAAATACAGAAAGGTAAAATTATTCTAATAATACTCATAAAGTTCATGTTGGGTTAAACCATTTTATTTGAAATTTTTAATGTTATTTATTCAGCATTGTATCACCAGAGCAAGATTACGAAAGCTGGCTCCCCGCAAAGACTGACGCGAGGTAGTCTCTGTCCATAGCTGTTTTTCCCATCTTACGTCTTAACCCAGCCTTGAATACTTTATCTTTCGTCAAAATATTAATGGCGATATGCCTTATCCCTGAAAATAATTCTGCTGCATTTCCCCTTCTTATTTTGCAGTCGTCTTCATTCATTACCACGTCCAGACGCCAGTGCAGCTTATTCTCTACGTGCCAGTGATTTCGAATCGCTGTCGCAAACTTCTCTGCTGTTAAATCAGCAGAACTGATATAATATCTGACCGTCATTTCTGGCTCATTCTTTTGCTCTGCTATTATTGACCGAAAGGAGACTACACTCATCATTTTTCAGTCCTTTCCATTCAAACGTTAAATCAATAAGTTCATCAGGGACATCGCAAACAATATGCAGACGGATTTCCTCTCTGCCTTGACTCTTTTCACTAATTGCGTAACTGTCATCCTCTGGATTATTTAATTCTTTCAGCGGGAATTTTTCCTCAAAGGATTGATTAAACCGCCCCTGATTTCCTTTTACAGCGAATAAATAATCACCTCCCTGTTTTTGTATCTTCTCTGCAATATCTTTCTGGCACCCCATCGCATCAGTTGTGATAACTTTTCCTTTAATATCCAACATGTTAATAAGTTCAGGGATAGCTGTGATCTCATTAGATTTCTCATCCGTCTTGATCTGTCCGATGACGAGACTGTGCATTGTTGAGAACGCACTAATGGCATGAATCGCTCCCTTGCGGCGACTCTTATCATAAGAGTGCCGGAGCGTTTTTCCATCAATTGCAATGACGTCTTTATCATTTGAGGAATGGCAGTCACGCATCCAGTTAATAAAGCATAATAAAGCACTCGTGAAATTTTGCAGGACTGATACAGGATACAATTCTGGCAATGGTATCGTGAACAGGAATACCACTTCCAAATTACCATATTGATTCAAAAAATCGAGATGTGTTTTACCAAAATCCTCTATATCTTCCCGGCCTTCTGCACCAGAAATGACGGCACAAATAGTCAACAGTAGAATATCTGATAATTTATGTTCTACTTTCCAATATTGTCTGTAATCGGGGATAATAGAAATATGTTACATCAATGTTTTAAGTTCCATTTTGTTCTCCTTATTTATGAAAGGAGTATATGATCATATATAAGCTATGAAAAACAGTTTTAGGTAATAAGGAATATTTCAATTATTGAACATAAAATGCAAATTATTTAGTGCAACAAGTGTACGCTTGATGATCTTTCCTGGCTCCCTAGTACATACAAGAAACAGCATTACGTAACTCTTCTCGGAACCAATAACTAAACAGAAAAATCTAAAATATTGTACAGAGCTACTAACTTGCTTTCATTTATTTTCTTTATGAAAGAGTTGTTCAAGCTCCAGCAGATCTTTTTTTCTTTCCTTTATTCTCTTTGCAGGAATCCCGAAATAACACCCCCAAGCTTTTGTAGACTTTGTAACCATTGTCATAGCTCCGATTGAGCATCCTTCTTCAATTGTTACGCCGGGAAAAATTAATGAATTTGTACCAACAATCACATGTTTGCCAATTACAACTTGCTTAATTATTTCTTTTTTATATTTTTTAGGAATCGTTGGGTTGGTCAGAGTACGTCCAGTATAATCATCAGATTGAGAAAAGACATGGCAACCATATGCCAGTCCAGAGAAGTCATCAAATGTAATGCCTTCTATTCCCCCTGCAACATTACAGTATGCGGCAATATGAACATTATTTCCTATAGATATTTTTCCAGACAACAGACAAAAATCATCTATTCGAGAATTATCCCCAATCTCAATTTTTTCAGGGTTATAAATTGATGCTTTTTCACTTATTTTGACATTTTTTCCAAGTTTTTTAAAACCTATTTTTCTGAGTTCTGAATCTGATAAGAATGACATTTTTATCCTCTTTTATATTAAAATCATAATAAAAATATTTTTTAGTCTCAACTACTGAGTTGAATTTCCACTGCGAGTTCAAAAAACCATGATATCATAAAAATTTCACTTTAACCCAAAGCACATCTTTTTAAGCTATAGATACACATGACATGAGGTAAATTTTTTAAGCAAAAAATTTAACATATATCCAACAGTTCAAGGATACATTTCTATCTATTGGATTTTTTAAATAAAACTTTCAACACACTTTAAGACATATATTTTGTTAATGTATCATGGTATATTTTTATTATTTTCCTTTCATCAAAATTTTTAATGATATAGTCCCGCCCTTTTTTGCCCATAGTTTCTCTTTCTTGTGGAGTGAGCTCAATAAGTTTACGCATTACATTAGCTAACCCAATATAATCACGTACATTGCAAAGGTATCCCGTTTCACCATCGACTACAACGTCCTTGCAACCTACATTGTTTGTGGTAATTATTGGCTTACACATTGATGAAGCTTCCATCAACACACGAGGTACCCCCTCTCTATAGAATGAAGGCAAAACAATACAATCTGCGCTAATTATGTGCGGTCTAACATCACTTTCAACACCTAAATACTCGATAATACCTTTAATTTGCCAATTTTCAATTTCCTGTCTTGTAATCGCTCCGGGGTTTTGACTATCGCAAGCACCCAGCAGCTGGAATCTAATGCCAGGAAACTCAGACTTCAGAATATTAGCAGCATCAATATATACACCAATTCCCTTTTCCCATAGCATCCGAGCTATAAGAAGAAATGTAATATTATCATTATATTTAGTCTTGCACGAAACCTGGCTGGGGGTGAAATAACTAGTATCAACGCCTTCACTTGCCAGAATAAATGATTTACTCTCATTGATTATTCTTTTTCTCAGAAATACATTTCTATCATCCTCATTCAGAAACCAAACCTCTTTTGCAAAGCGAAAAGAAAAAGCATACAATTGAGTTATGAATTTAGTCAGAAGTGTTTCTTTATTAAATACAAACCCTAATCCTGTAGTTACCGCTATAGATTTACAATTCGTAATACCAGCAGCTATAGATCCATAGATATTTAGTTTAATTGTGTAATGAAAAATAAAATGAGGTTTTATTTTCTTATATATTTTTATTAGCTTTAATAATAGCATTAAATCTTTAAGTGGGTTTTTCCCTTGCGAGGAAACAGAAATTGATTCAAATTTACACCCTAAATCGACAATCTTTTTCAAATGGTCATCTTCTGGAGCAACGATGGTAACATCATATCCTTTTTCAATTAAACTTTTTATTAATCCTTTTCGGAAATTGTATATCGACCAGAGTGTATTTGCGACAAGCAAAATTTTTTTACGAGGCATCTTTTATCCTTACTTAAACCATCCAATAATAAACAAAACTTTAAAAAGCACATCATCAATGAACTTAACTCTTTTTACATACCCGGAAAAAACATACCTCAATCTTTTCACCAAGCTTGCTTGAGACGCTACAAAACCATGACTTATTTCATATGCGGCTTCTTTATGATTCTTTAAACAATATATGGAGACTAAATCCATCTGAAGAGATAGAAGATGCCTCCCATTTGGCTTATATTTTTTGAACTGTTTTAATCTATTACATAAAATGTTCTTAAAACCAGACTTTATACCTACAACGTTATTATCATGCTGCCTATAACTTAGGTAGCTATTATAATCATATATTAGATGACCAAATGTTCTTGCCAGTATTAAAAAAAACCAATCATGCATAACAATACGATTGGCTATATTGGCTTCATTTATATCCAAGTATAATTTACGTAAAGATTGGTTAAAGACAAAAGTACAGCCTGGCGCACAATTTTCAATCAAAATATTGTTTAAAGAAAAATTACTCTGAGAATTATAACGACCGATATGATTTAATTGTTTGTCAACATAGTTATATGAGGAGCAATACCCTATTGCTATATCCTGCTTATATTTCATAATATTAGTTGTAGCTGCAATCAATTTAAGAGGTTCCCATACATCATCCTGATCGCAAAAAGCGTAATAGTCATAATCTCCAACATTCTCAACCAACCACAAAAAACTAGCTATGACGCCAACGTTATCCCCCTCATACAAAAATATAGAATTATTTTTTGATATATACTCTTTAATAATTTCACATGTTGAATCAACTGAACCATCATCTCTTATATGAATATGTAAATCGAAATCTCTATAGCATTTTATTATTGAGTCCAATTGTTCTTTAATATATTTCTCCCCATTATAACTCGATAATAAAACAGCCATGCTTTTTAATTTCATTTTTTTCCACATTATTAACACTGATTTTGATTTGTATCCATCAATGATGCCAAACAATAGCCATAATCACATATGGCATATTCTTAGCTTACAATGTCGAATACTCATTTAAAATCTCAAGATGATATATATTAATATAAAACATAATAAAACATATTCCTATAACCACTAATTTTGCAAACTTTTTTTGTCTAAAAAGAAGGGGCAAGGATGGAATTAGAATGATTTCACTAATAGCAAAAAGCTCACTAACGCGCAAAGCGAATACTGGCATAGAAGATAATATAATGAAAGCAAGCGGAGATAATGAATAAATTTTGATAAAAAGCACCTTATCATGAGATAAGATATTTTTCCTGGAAAAAACAAAAGATAATATAACTATAAGTAAATGCAATATTTGCATTACAGAGAAAATATTGACAGGAACAAAGTCAGCACCTTGGGCTTGGCTAATATAATCACTAAATTTATATTGTACATAAGAAACAGGGATATATCTTAATAAGGTTATGAAATTGACACCTAAATAATAACAACAATATGCCCCAATTAAAGTTAAGAAATAAATAAAGATATACCTTCGGCTAACTACATTAGTATCAAATGCAAGAACAATAAAAAATAACAATGCAGTGATATGAAATGTCGATGCGAGGACAATCAACATCACAAAACTCATGATATTTTTGTTTTTTGCATATTGTAATACTGAATATAGTACTATAGCACCTGCAACTCCAGCTCGAATCTGAGTCATATCTTGCAGTAAAAATGTATTTGAGTAATACACAAGTACAGATAGCAGTAAAAATGGTGAAGATTTTTTTATTATACTATATTTTAGAGAGATAGATATCAGCGCAAAAATAATAAAAACAAAATAATATCCATCAAGAATATTAACAGCAATAAAACTTATTAGTTTAAATGATAATTCTATTGGATAGAATAAGTTATTTGCTGACTCAAAAATTAGCGTAATATAGTTTGTATAATCCCTATCGACAAACTCACTACGGAATGCACACATTAAAAACAAAAAGATCATTATTGCTTTTAACAAATATTTCTTGTTCGGGAGAAAAGATAGAATAGAAATGCATATAAATATCGAGAGGTATAAAAACATTACAATCTCATTTCATGATTAGATTAAATGGCCATTATAAATTAATGTTTAGTTTACATTGCCAATACATTTATCAAGAATTAGAGAAGTAACCTTTTCCCATTTTACCTACAACACCATCTTTTATTGCAGTCAATAACAGTTTGATTTTTTTTAACTTTGAAGATGAATTAAGTGTGTGGACAACTATAAATAATGGCAAGCGGATAAATAAATATATACGATGATTAAATGAAAGTTTATCTTTAAGAATCAAATAAATTGAATTCCTTACTATAAAATAATGCCTAAAATCACTATGCATTATCACATTTTTACCCAATACTCGTTTTGCTTCATTTCCAATGTTGTGCATCATGACAATATCAGGCACAACATAAGATCGTAATCCCATTTTCTTCGCCCGTTCGCACCATTCAATGTCAACGAAATCTATAAACAACTCCTCATCCATGAATCCGATTTTTTGCAGTACCTCCATTCTAATCAAACTCCCTGAAGAAATTAGAAAATCTGTTTCTAACGGATGAACACCATGACATACCGTGGTTTTATAAAATGGACTAATATGAATTGCACCTGTTATTTTTCCAGTTTTCTCATCCTTAAATGCTGGACCTAAAGCAGCAACTTGTTTTCCACTATTTAAAAGATCACGCTCATTAATTAGCAATTTTTTAACCATTCCTTCTGAAACGATACTGTCTTGATCCAAAAATAAAATATGAGATGCTTTCGATTTTTCGGCATAATGAATTCCAATGTTCTGAGCTTTTGCAATGCCTAGATTGTTGTTCAGTCGATAATGTTCAATTTTTTCTCCGTACGGCTCAAACTCGGAATCAGGTATTGTTAAATTAGACTCGTCTGTGTTGTCGATAAGAACAACCTTGTCAACTTGCATAATTATACTTTTCAGCAATCCATGTATGCGTGCAATTTCAGGTTTGAAAAGGACCACGACTGCAATAATACATTTATTTTGTTCTATCATGTTTTACCTGTCTTATTTGCATACTACTAATAAAATACAATATTAACTCTTTTAAATGTTATTTTTCTAAAAACAGTCAATTGTTATAAAATGAATAATTTTTACCCACTACTTAGTAGTTCCATTTTTACCAAAAAAAAATTCAATTTCTTGTAAACAATCAATCACCCTATCTATTGATTTGTTATGCTCATCTATTATATGTCTATAAACTCTATCTTTGGTCTCTTCTGCCCATTTAGCTTGCTCATCAGTAAAACCATATGATATCCCATAACGATCTCTTTCATCAGGATACCAATCATTAACAGTTTGTCCATCTGTCGGTACTACATAAGATGGACAACCACACAGAACAGAAAATATAGAATATGCTGTATAATCATCATATGAAATAAATTTCTGTGAGCGTCTAAAAATATCAGCTATTTCTTGATGAGTTAATCCGTCAATTTTTATTGCTTTAGGAGGATGGATGCTTTTTTTATAAAACCCCTTCCGTATAAGATAACAACACTCTATATCCCTTTCTTGATTTACCTTTTCATTGTATATTTGAATTGGATAGTAAATTACCTTTAGTTCATTTGATGCTGTATAAGATCCATCATTATCAAAGTCATGAATCGCTGAGTTAAATTTAAAATATAGTTCATTTTTTCCATAATCAATGACATTAGTATGATGACCAGGTTGATGTAATAACCATCTTACGACATTATTTATTTTTAAAGGATTACCATTGATTATTTCCGGATAAATTACCACGGAATCTGAAGGAATATTTTTTAATTTGTGCCAAACAGGAGTATTCCAATCATCATTAGTTTTAAATTTGAACTTATTACAAAGTTCCCATTTTAATTTTGACAGATATTTTCTAATTGTTTTTTTACCATAATGAAATGGATCCAATTTAACTAAATATGCACTATGGACACTATATTTATTTATGATATGGCATAGTCTATGTAGGACTACAGAGCCACCACTATTTTCATCATATGAGCTTGCATAAATATATATATTCATTTGTTTACAATCTTTAATATTACTTGTGAATTTTTTTTATCCATCAACTTGCAGTAAATAATAGCCAAAACAAGCCCTGTTAAACCAACCCCAAATAATTGAATGAATAAAAGCCATTTTGCAGCATGATTATACGGGAAAGCTGTTGAAACTTTGAAATATATGATTTCAATCAGAAATAAAGGAATGATATATATATATATGATCCGCAATCCTTTGACGAAAAATTTTGCAAAATTATACCCCCCCCATAAAACAAATAAGAACATAGAACTAATACCGAAGAAAATAGATGTCCCTTGACCTAAATATTGTTTTGCCAAAAAGATATTTGCCGGAATTACGAAAAGACTAAATAACGCATACACTACTGTGTGCTTTCTTAACTCACCAAAACTATATAATAATAAAAACACAAAATTAGAGTATATTGAAAATACCCCACCTATAAATAACCATGGTAAATACTTCGCAGCTTTAATTGATAATATTTCATCACCGCTCCATATAAATAAAACATCCTTGCTATAAAAAAATAAAAATACACTTAGAGGTATTGTTAATATACATATAAACCTTAATGCATTACTAAATAATTTCGAATATTCTTTTAGCTTATTTTGATGATAATATCTTGTTAATCTAGGTTGTAAATACTGATTCAACGGATCACTCAATATAGCTAACACACTTATGATAGATACTGCGACACTATAAATACCATATTCTGTTAATGTGCTGTATTTTGTTAGTGCTAATTTGTCTGACTGGTTAACTAAAACCCATAAAATGGAAAGCGTTGATAATTGTAATGCGAAAACTATTAATTTTTTAACAGAGGCATCATCAGATTTTATGCCATCCTCTTCGAGAGGACATAAGAATAATACTTTCCTCCTTATTTTCTCACTATATAACACCATAGAAACACAGCCAATAGCTGATGAAATAAGTTGCATAGAAAAATAAAACTTAATCCCTTCATCTAGATATTTCATTAAAAATATAGTCAATGGCTGAGATAGTGTGATGGTAAATAGATTAATAGTTGTCAATATGATTTGTGATTCATTTGAAAGTAATATGCTACGGAATGGTCCTTGCATATAGCGTAATGCGAACACCCAAAACATCGCTGTTGTGCAAAAGATAACAACATCTTCATCAAGCTTTGTATTTAACCATGAAGTACTATATTGATCACTTACCCACCAACCACAGGTAACTAATAACAATGATACCACTATAAAAAATATAACTATTTTCTTATACAGAATATTAAATTTTTTATATGTTTCTTGATTTTTCCTTGATACTATTGCTTCTCTTGTTATTACTCCCCCTAACCCCGCATCTAGAATACTAAGGCAAGCTTGAAGCACTGCAAAAAAACCTATCAGACCATACGCCTCTAACCCAATTTCTCCAATTAATATTGGGATTAAAAAAATCGTCACTAATGCCGTATATATTCTTACACTATATATGTAAATTAAAAGCTTAAATTCTCTATTCATACACCATTTTCATAGTATAAAATTTCCCCAGCAATATAACGTGGTGGTTATAATACCACCACAGTATTTTCATGCATATTTTTTAAAGAAATCAGCTATTTTTTCAGAAATATAGTTAACTTGTTTGCACTCCAGTTCATAATACATTGGCAGCCTTAACAGACAATCAGCGAATTTATCACTATTTTGCAAACTGATTTTTTTATTTTGCCTTAAATAATACTCACTTTTGTTCAACGATAAGTAATGAAAAACGGAATGTATTCCACTCTCCTTTAAATAAGAAATAAGTTCTGAGCGTTTTTTAAGGTCACTGCATATAATATAAAACATATGAGCATTATTGGTAGCATACTCAGGTATTGTCGGTAGTTTTATATATCCAGAGTTGGCCAACTCTTTTAGATTATTATAATACTCTTTCCACAATTCCTTTCTCTTATTTTGTATAACATCTACACTTTCCAATTGCGCATAAAGATAAGCAGCTATTATATCAGATGGGAGAAACGAAGAGCCTATATCAACCCATCCATATTTATTGACTTCCCCTCTAAAAAAAGATGCTCTATTCGTGCCTTTTTCTCTAATAATTTCTGCCCGATGAAAATATTCATCGTTATTTAAAACAATTAGTCCTCCTTCTCCTGAAATTATATTTTTAGTTTCATGAAAGGAAAAGGTTCCAAACGTACCAATGCTACCCAATGGTCTATCTTTATAATAAGAATCAATCGCTTGCGCTGCATCTTCGATGATATGAATTTTATATTCTTTCGAAAGCTCTAAAAATCTATCCATATCGCATGCTACACCGGCATAGTGTACAACAATTATTGCTTTCGTTTTATTTGTAATGAGATTGCTTACAGATTCCGGATCCATATTTGGATTATCATCATAACTATCAGCAAAAATTATTTTTGCACCTCTGAGAGCAAAAGCATTGACAGTTGAAACAAAGGTATAAGCAGGAGCTATAACTTCATCGCCAGGTTTTATATCTAAAAGGATAGCAGCCATCTCTAGGGCATCTGTACAAGAAGTGGTCAACAAAGCTTTCTTAAATCCGTATTTCCTTTCAAAAAACTCATGACACTTTTTGGTGAAAATCCCATCACCTGATATTTTGCCATTAGACACTGCTTCCGCAATATATGTCAATTCATTTCCCTGAAGATAAGGCTTATTAAATGGTATCATATGTATCCCTTACTTTTTAAAAAAACATCTTTCAGCATTTTTATCTTTATCTGACAGGATAAGCTCATTTGCTTTCATCGGCCAGTCAATGTTCAATACTGGATCATCCCATCTGATACAACCTTCAGCACTTGGCATATAATAATTAGTAGTTTTATATAAAAACTCAGCCTCATCACTCACTACTACAAAACCATGTGCAAAACCTTCAGGTATCCATAATTGTTTTTTATTTTGAGCAGAAAGAAATACACCGACCCACTTACAGTATGTACTTGACTCAGGTCGTATATCTACAGCAACATCATAAACTTCACCTTTAACACATCGGACTAATTTTGCTTGAGAATATGGTTTTATTTGAAAATGTAGCCCTCTTAAAACACCTTTAACTGATCTCGAGTGATTATCTTGTACGAAATTAATTTTCCGCCCTACAGCTTCTTCAAATACTTTCTGGTTAAAACTCTCAAAAAAGAAACCGCGTTCATCACCAAATACTTTTGGTTCAAAAATTAGCACATCAGGAATTTCAGTTTCAATTACGTTCATTTTATTAATAACCTTTAATCATTTTTAGCAGATATTGACCATAAGCATTTTTCTTTAGCGGCTCGGCCAATATCTTCACCTGCTCTGCATCAATAAATCCTTTACGATAAGCAATCTCTTCCGGGCAAGAAACTTTCAACCCTTGACGCTCTTCAATTGTTGCAATGAAGTTACTTGCTTCAATAAGGCTTTGATGAGTTCCTGTATCCAGCCATGCATAACCACGCCCCATCATAGCGACAGACAAACGTCCTTGTTCCATATAAATACGGTTAATATCGGTAATTTCCAGTTCACCACGCGCAGAAGGCTTAAGGTTTTTCGCCATTTCCACAACATCATTGTCATAGAAATAAAGCCCAGTAACCGCATAGTTACTTTTTGGTTCCAGAGGTTTTTCTTCCAGACTAATTGCCGTACCGTTATTATCAAACTCCACAACACCATAACGTTCAGGATCATTAACGTGATAAGCAAATACCGTTGCACCGCTTTCTTTGTTAACAGCCGCTTCCATTAATTTCGGCAAGTCGTGTCCATAGAAAATATTATCACCGAGAACCAGAGCACAATCATCACCACCGATAAACTCTTCACCTATGATAAATGCCTGCGCAAGACCATCTGGACTCGGTTGCACTTTGTACTGAAGATTCAGGCCCCACTGGCTACCATCACCCAGTAATTGCTGAAAACGGGGAGTATCCTGTGGCGTACTGATAATCAGAATATCGCGAATACCCGCTAACATCAGTGTAGAGAGCGGGTAATAGATCATCGGTTTATCATAAATAGGTAACAGCTGTTTACTTACTGCCATCGTTACAGGATAAAGACGAGTACCAGACCCACCCGCCAAAATAATACCTTTACGCGTTTTCATTTCACCATTCCTTTTAATTCATCCCGCTCTGGCATCATGAGCGAGATGCAAAAATTTGTTAAATTGCCGTAGTCGTAAATAATTCGTTGAGCATACGTTTCACGCCCACCTGCCAGTCAGGTAAGACAAGCGCAAAGTTCTGCTGAAACTTTTCTGTATTGAGGCGAGAGTTATGGGGTCGACGGGCTGGTGTGGGATAGGCCGTTGTTGGCACGGCGTTGAGTTTGTTAAGAGCAAGGTTGATCCCCGCTTTGCGCGCTTCTTCAAATACCAGAGCGGCATAATCGTGCCAGGTTGTTGTGCCACCAGCAACCAGATGGTACAAACCAGCAACTTCGGGTTTGTTTACTGCCACACGAATGGCATGAGCAGTGCAATCAGCCAGCAATTCAGCACCTGTTGGTGCGCCGAATTGATCGTTTATTACAGCCAACTCTTCGCGTTCTTTTGCCAGACGTAACATTGTTTTGGCAAAGTTATTTCCTTTACCAGCGTATACCCAGCTGGTACGGAAAATAAGATGCTTTGCGCAATGTTCTTGTAACGCTTTTTCCCCAGCTAGCTTGGTTTCACCGTAGACATTTAGCGGTGCTGTTGCATCCGTTTCCAGCCATGGCGTGTCACCGCTGCCTGGGAAAACATAATCAGTGGAGTAGTGTATAACCCAGGCTCCGACTTCATTAGCTGCTTTTGCAATCGCTTCGACGCTTGTCGCGTTAAGTAATTGTGCGAAATCCGATTCTGATTCCGCTTTGTCTACTGCAGTGTGAGCAGCCGCATTAACAATAACATCAGGGCGAATTTTTTTGACAGTTTCAGCCACACCTTCGGGGTTGCTGAAATCGCCACAATAATCAGTGGAGTGAACATCAAGAGCAATCAGATTACCTAGCGGTGCCAGAGCACGTTGCAGTTCCCAACCCACCTGCCCTGTTTTGCCAAAAAGCAGGATATTCATTACTGACGGCCCTCATAGTTTTGTTCAATCCACGACTGATAAGCACCGCTTTTCACATTCTCAACCCAATTTGTATTAGCCAGATACCATTCCACCGTTTTACGAATACCGCTCTCAAACGTTTCTTGCGGTTTCCAGCCCAATTCGCGGCTAATTTTATCGGCATCAATTGCATAACGGCGATCATGCCCTGGGCGATCGGCAACATAAGTAATTTGCTCACGATAAGATTTCTCTTTCGGTACAATCTCATCCAACAAATCACAAATAGTGAACACTACGTCGATATTTTTCTTTTCGTTGTGTCCGCCAATGTTATAAGTTTCGCCCGCTTTACCTTCGGTTACGACGGTATATAACGCACGAGCATGATCCTCTACATACAACCAGTCGCGAATTTGATCCCCTTTACCATAAATAGGTAATGGCTTACCTTCCAGAGCATTCAGAATAACCAATGGGATTAATTTTTCCGGGAAGTGATAAGGACCATAATTGTTAGAGCAATTAGTCACAATGGTCGGTAAACCATAAGTCCGCTTCCATGCGCGTACCAAATGATCGCTGGACGCTTTAGAAGCAGAATATGGGCTACTTGGCGCGTAAGCTGTCGTTTCCGTAAATAGCGGTAACGCTTCGTTATTATTTACTTCATCCGGATGGGGTAAATCGCCATACACTTCATCAGTAGAAATATGATGAAAGCGGAAACCTTTTTTCTTTTCATCATTCAGAGCAGACCAGTAATTGCGCGCCGCTTCTAATAGAACATAAGTACCCACAATATTGGTTTCAATAAATGCTGCAGGGCCAGTTATTGAACGGTCAACATGGCTCTCTGCCGCCAGGTGCATCACCGCGTCTGGCTGGTGCTGTGCGAAAATACGCGCCATAGCTACGGCATCGCAGATATCTGCATGCTCAAATGAATAACGTTCAGAATCAGAAACTTCAGCGAGTGATTCCAGGTTTCCGGCGTAAGTCAATTTATCGACATTAACAACACTGTCCTGCGTATTATTTATAATGTGACGAACTACAGCAGAGCCAATAAACCCTGCGCCACCAGTTACAAGTATCTTCACTTTTTTATTCCATATAGCTATAGAGCATGCTGTGAAATAGACTGCTCCAGAATTGATTAATAGAGGCATTAGTGCACGCTACCGCCCCTGGCTTAACAGCTACCAGAGCACTGCGTGCATGACTACGATGTGACGAGCGTTACTCACTCGCGCAAAATCCGAAAAATTCAAACGCTAATTGTCTTACCAAACAGCCATAGAAACAAGGAAAATCCTGGAAAAGTTTGACGCGACCCCGTTTGCTAACTCATTGTTATTATTGAAATTCACAAAAAAACAACGGCAGGAAAATTCAATGCGCAAAACTTATGCTATGAATCTTCACTGCCGTTTTTAATTTCTTACTGACCGACACTTCCTGTCAGATTTTCGTTATTCGCTTAACAACTTCTCAATGCCTTTGCGGAACTTCGCCCCTTCTTTCAGGTTGCGCAGCCCATATTTTACAAACGCCTGCATATAGCCCATTTTCTTACCACAGTCGTAACTGTCACCAGTCATCAGCATTGCGTCAACGGACTGTTTTTTCGCCAGTTCAGCAATGGCATCTGTTAGCTGAATTCGCCCCCATGCACCAGGCTGAGTGCGCTCCAGTTCAGGCCAAATATCGGCAGAAAGCACATAACGGCCTACGGCCATAATGTCTGAATCCAGCGTCTGCGGCTGATCGGGTTTTTCGATAAATTCAACAATGCGGCTGACTTTACCTTCGCGATCCAGCGGCTCTTTAGTCTGGATGACGGAGTATTCAGAGAGGTCTCCCGGCATACGTTTTGCCAATACCTGACTGCGACCAGTTTCATTGAAGCGCGCAATCATTGCTGCAAGGTTGTAACGCAACGGATCGGCGCTGGCATCATCAATAACGACATCGGGCAGCACGACGACAAATGGATTATCACCAATAGCCGGTCGGGCACACAAAATAGAGTGGCCTAAACCTAATGGTTCACCCTGACGCACGTTCATAATGGTCACGCCCGGTGGGCAGATGGACTGTACTTCTGCCAGCAGCTGTCGCTTCACGCGCAGCTCAAGGAGGGATTCTAATTCATAAGAGGTGTCGAAGTGGTTTTCGACTGCGTTTTTGGACGCATGAGTTACCAGGAGGATTTCTTTGATTCCTGCAGCCACAATCTCGTCAACAATGTACTGAATCATTGGCTTATCGACGATGGGTAGCATCTCTTTAGGAATCGCCTTAGTTGCAGGCAACATATGCATCCCAAGACCCGCTACAGGAATAACTGCTTTTAAATTCGTCATTATTTCATCCACCTGTAAAATGGTTGCTGAATTATAGCTTGTTCGATTTTTTTCGCCAGCATCAATTACCCTGAATTGATTACTGATTTCCTTCCGATGTTACGCCGCTTTGTCCAGGATTGCAGTAGCATTATTCTTAAGTATGGTGCCATTTTTCCAGGAATGGTCGCAAATCTATCGTTCCCGTTTCGGTAGCCTGAAGTTTATCTTTTCCACATTAACGACATGGTGATTAATCCTGCCGATATCGACCGAGCTTTGTCCTGTTTCATTTACCGCATGAACATTTACCAGTGACAGTAGCGTTTCGTTCTTTGCCATAAATGTCCCACGGACATCCTTACGCAAGTCGAAGTTCATGGTCAATGCCGGGCCAACCGAAGATTCTTGCATTACCTTGATATTACGCATAAAAAGGTGCTGCGGCTTGTTGTGTAGCTCCAGAGAAGCACGTTTCATCGCAATATTGGTCAGCGCAACAAAGGAGATAGCATTCCCTGCGGAGATTTGGATTCCACGCAATTTCCAGGCAAGATCCGTATTATCAAGATGAATATTATTCAGTCTGAAGTTTTGCGGTATTGAGAGATACTTGCCTTTAATGACGCCGTAGCCGATTAACATCCCGGCACTATTAACCATATCTATATTGTCAATAACAAAGTTATCACATCCATATATCGCTACAGTGGCGTTATCAATACCGGCTTTCTTGCTGAAATCAGGCGTAATATTACGCGCTTTGATATTACGGATAATGAAATGTTTGCCATTTTCAACATGGATCAGCTGTCGACAATCCGATCCTGTAATATTCGCCACGACAAAGTTTTTCACCGCCTGGTCTTCCGGATAGTTATTATCGTAGGTACTTCCCGCAAGGCCTATGCCGATACCCCAGTTGATTTTGCCATTAGTACAGTTTATGCGTTCTATTACGTGGTCGGAAATTAAAATATCGCGGTCGTTGATTGCCACGTTCCATTCGATGGCGTCGCCCTGTAAGTCGCTGAACTTACAATTGGTGATGTTGGCACCGATAATCTGGTTATGAAATCCCTGACGTAAGATAGCGTAATTAGCGTGGCTAACGGTCAGGTTATCGATGGTCAGGTTGCGCATGATCCGTTTGTTTTTGCCGCCGATATAAATCTGCGTTACCGGACCAAAGCCGCTCATCGCCAGCCCTTTGATGGTGCAGTCAGAGCCACGCACATCCAGGGTGATGTTATGCATACTGCCGCCCTTCACCCCTGTCACCTGGCTGCCGTCCTGTAAGACAAATCGCCCTCTGCCGTTGCCGCGCAAACTACCGAGGATGTGTAACGTTTTGCCGGGAGGGATGAAGATGCCGGTGTTAATGTTGTCGCAAACAAATCCGGCGGGCACGACGACCGTTTGCCCTTCGCTAAAGGCTTGTTTAAATGAGGCGATCCAGTCGTGCGGATTGTAGTCGTTGATGTTAACGCTTTGTCGGGCGGGAAGTGCACGGGCGAAAGGGGTATGGAGGAAAGCAAGCGCGGAGCTTGCCGTCAGGAAGGTGCGTCGGGAGATTGTTTTAAATGACATGCGTTCTCCTCTATAAAGCTTGCAGCAAGCTGGCGAGTTCTCGGTTAATCACCTGCTGGTTAAAATCGTGTTCGACTTTTTCGCGCGCACGTTTGACGACCGGAGCCAGTTCGTCTGTATCCAGTTGGCTAAACGCCGCCAGCCGTTGCGCCAGTGCATAGGCGTCATTTTCCGGCACCAGCCAGCCAGATTTATCTGCCTCCACCAGTTCTGGTATTCCGCTATGCAAAGTGGAAACGACCGGAATGCCGACCGCCATCGCTTCCATCAACGCCACAGGTATCCCTTCCATATCGCCATCCGCGCCCGTTACCGATGGCAACAGGAAGACATCCGCGTCGTCGAGCATCGCTTTCACTTCATGGCTCGGTTTAAAGCCCGGCATCTCTACCACATCTTCCAGTTGATACTGTTCGATGAGCGTGCGTAAGCGCCGCTCCCACGGACCAATGCCGAGGATGCGATAGCGAAATGCCACGCCCTGCTCTTTGAGCTGACGGCAAGATTCGATCGCCACATGCAGGCCCTTTTTCTCAGTTAAACGTGCAACGGAAATAATCTCCAGCGGTGTTCCAGGCGCTTTAACCGGACGAGGGCTAAAGCGCGTCATGTCCACGCCCATGCGCGATACAGCGATTTTTTCCGTCGGGCAGCCCATCTTTTGTAATCTCCCCGCCCATAGATCGCTTATTGGCAACATCAGGTCGCCACGGCGAAACAGTTGTTGATATTCGGGAGTGTAATGATTGAGCACTTCCCGACTGGAGATATCAATGCCGTGGAAGATTGTGGCGATTTTGCCGCGAATCACCCCCAGTTCACGCAATTTTGCAGCGGTTACTCCTGCTGGACCAAAATGAGCGATGAACACATCGGCACGAAACGGTGTTGCGACCTGGCCGCAAATGGCAGACAAAATCAGGTTCCGCGATTCGGCACCATAGAGTTTGAGGTTGAGCGCCTGCCAGGTATTTTTACGATGAATGCCGCGTAAGGTCTGGCTTGCGCGGTGACGCAGCTTCGCCACTTTGCCCCGTGGTTCGTCCTGTAACCAGCGAGTTCTGGCAGCAAGGTTGTACTTCGTCCATGCCGCATGGGTGTTTTGTGTGTCGCCTTTTTGCAGCGCGACAATCTCCACCTCAAATCCCATATCAATAAACGCAGTGATTTGATTGAGGACGAAGGTTTCTGACGACAGCGGAAATTTCAGTAAAAAGAAGCCGACCTTCATTTCGCCTCCCCGATGCGCTCAAGCACAGCCTGCACCATCCGCATTCCCGTCTGACGTTCGCGACTGACAGCTTCGCTAAGTCGTGCATTCAGCGCCGGAAGCTGGCCTAAGGTATCCGCAACCATCGCTTGCAGGCTGCCGTCTAATAAATGACGGATATCAATTGCCATCTCCGACAGCCCCAGTTGTTGCATAATCCCGGCGGATTTATGTTCGTAGTTGATGGCAATTGCCGGAGTGGCAAAGTTCATGGAGATAATGGCGGAGTGCAGCCGCGTACCAACGGTAAGTTCACAGGCACCAAGAATTTTGCCCATTTCCAGATCGTTAAGTTCATCCATCACCACGTGGTAACGGGCAGGATCGCTGATGTACTGACGCAGGTTGAGCGCCACCATGCGGTCGTCTTTGTTATAGCTGTCGATGCCCGTACAAGTGGAGAGCGCAATCACCTGATAGCCTTCGTCGAGAATGCGATTGACCACCCCGGCAAAAGCTTTTTCATACGCTTGTTGAGTGGTGCCAAGGCGTTTGTCGAACGGTGCCAGTTCGCGCAGAGTAATTGCCACGGTTTTGCGTTGTGCGGCAACATTCAACCAGTGTTGAACGGCATAGCTGGCGGTGAAATCTTCGGTGTGATGATCGACCAGCCAGGCGGTATCGACGCCATGTTCGATTTTTGCGGTGGTGATATTGCTGCGTTTCATCAGATCAAGGCTGACCGATTCGCGCAGGATCAGCGCGTCGCAGTGACCGAAAACGTAGTTCGCCAGTTGGTTGAATTGCTCATCCTGGAACGGGCCAACGCTGTGACCAATCATAAACAGCGGCTTTTTCGCCATAAACGTGCATAGCGCGTGTTCAAACTGCGGCACGCCGTAGAGATCGACAAAAAACGATCCGCCGACCTGGATAATGGCATCGTAACCTGACAGCAGGCGCACGAAGTCGGTGAATCCCTGGGCGATGGCGATATTGCGCAGCTTGCCAGTGTCGGTGACGCGTGAGAGCAATACCTGGTGTTGATAGCGGCGACGGAGAACTTTTTTAACGCGCCCGACAACGCCCGCCGCGCTGTTGTGCTGTTTCATTTGCAGGAATAGCGGATCGCCCATCACCGGGCGATTAAGCAGCCAGGAAGAACTGACCGGATAGCGACTCATGACGTCCACTTCGGCTTGTGGATTGAGGATGTTGATGGCATCAAGTAAGCCGCGCAGGATGGCGCTGTCGCCGCGATTGCCGCAAGTATGGTTGCCAAGAATAAGTAATTTCATTTTTTCCTCATAAATTTGATGCCAGGTGAGGTTGTATTTGTTGTTTTCATTGCTGTTTTTTGCCTGATGCGACGCTGACGCGTCTTATCAGACCTACAAAACCCGAGCCGGAACCGAAAACAACACTTCACCCTGCCCGTAGAAGCATTTTCATTTTTTCGCTGCGACAAAACTGGCGTTTCACTTCCACCACCAGCGGATGGCGCGACAGCACAATCATCACCACAAACGCCAGCGCGCCTGCGGTAATTTGCACCGCCAGCAGCATCCCCAGCGCCAGTTGCCCTTTCAGCAGCACGCCCAGCGCATAACTAACCACCAGCGTCGGCAGCGAGAGATAAAACGGTAGCCACAAGCTCAGGATGTACTGGCGATAACTGGAACCGAGCACCGGTTTAATCATCACGAAGTAGCTCAGAATGGTGTTGATAATCTGCACCAGCAGGAAGCCGAGCGTGACGCCGATCGCGCCCGCCATCTGCCCACCGATAACAATCGCCGGAATAAACAGAAATGTTTTGAATACGTTGAATTTAAAACTGATATCAACCCGCGCTTTCGCCATCAGCAGCGAACCAATCGGGTTACCCACCGAGCGCAGCAGCCCCACAATACACAGCAATTGCAGCACCGGAATAATGCTGTTCCACTTCTCGCCAAAGACCAGTGGCACAAAATTATTTGATACCACCATCAGCCCCAGCAACGCCGGGAAGTTGATAATCCCCACCACCGACAGCAGCTTGTAGAAGTTCACGCGCAGTTTTTCGGTGTCGTCCTGAATTTTGGCAAACGCCGGAAACAGCACGCGGGTGATGATCGGGTTCAGCTTCATCGGCGGCACAACGGCCACGTTGTACGCCAGGTTGTATCCCCCCGCCACGCCCGCGCCGAGAATACGCGCCAGCACCAGCGTTGAAAGGTTGGTGTTGAGATAGTTGATGATGCTGTCCGCCGTCAGCCAGGCACCAAAGCGTAAGTTCGGCGCAACAGACGCCAGCGAGAAATGCAGACCGGGGCGATAAATTTTGCGACCAAAGTAGCCAAACAGCAGCGTTCTCACCGCACTATTGACCAGATAACCGAGGATCGCAGTCATCGCCAGCGGCCAGAAATGGGCGCTAACCACCGTAAAAGTAAAGCCCGCCAGCACCGCGCTGGTTTCGATCATGCCGATTTTGTTGAACTCCAGCTCCTTCTGCATCAACGCACGAAATTGTTGCCCGTGGGGGATCACCACAAATGCCAGCGACAATGTTTTAATCAACGGTGCCAGGTCCGGGTTATTCAGCACGTCGCCGATGAGATCACTCAACAAAAACACCGCCACGCACACCACGATCCCCAGCCCGACGTTCAGCCAGTACAACGTGGTGAGTTGAAGGTGGCTGATTTCTTTTCGCTGAATAATCGAGTTAGCGATACCGAAGTCAGAAAGCGTATCTGCCAGCGCGATAATCACCAGCGACACGGTAAGCAGGCCGAACTGGTGGTTGTCGATAATCCGCGCCAGCACGGTCATCTGCACCAGTCCGAGGCCGATGATGATCACCGTGGCAATCGCCGACCACTTCGCGCCGCTGATGGTTTTTTCACGTAAGCTCATATCAATATGCCGCTTTGTTAACGAAACCTTTGAATACCGTCAGGAAAACGATTTTGATATCGAACCAGACGCTCCATTCGCGGATGTACTCAAGGTCGAACTCGACGCGTTTTTCCATTTTCTCCAGTGTATCGGTTTCGCCGCGCCAGCCGTTAATCTGCGCCCAACCAGTAATGCCCGGTTTCACTTTATGGCGCAGCATGTAGCCTTCAATGAGCTGTCGATACTGTTCGTTATGCGCCACCGCGTGCGGACGTGGACCGACAATCGACATCCCCCCGGTCAGCACATTGATAAATTGCGGCAGTTCATCCAGCGAGGTGCGGCGCAGAAAGTTCCCCACTTTGGTGACGCGCGGATCGTTCTGCGTCGCCTGGGTCACCACTTTGTCGTTCTCCATCACTTTCATCGAACGGAACTTCCACACTTTGATCGGTTTGCCATCCATGCCGTAGCGAGTCTGGCGGAAAATAACCGGCCCCGGTGAACTGAGTTTCACCGCCAGCGCAATGCAGCACAGCACCGGGGAGATCAGCAGCAGGATCAGCGTTGCCAGCACAATATCTTCCGCACGTTTAATCAGGCGGTTAATCCCGGAAAGCGGCGTGTCATACAGCGGCACCACCGGCACACCGTTCATATCTTCAATGCGCGAATGGAGAATGTTGAAGGTAAAGACGTCGGGGATCAGCAGCACCGAACAGGTGGTGTCCGCCAGTTGATGAACCAGTTTTTTCACTCGCGCGCCGTCGCACATCTGCATCGCGATATAGACGTTATGGATTTTGCCCGCTTTCGCATCCTCGACCAGCTGTTGCAGGTTACCCGCCCAGTCGTTAGACACTCCGCCCGGTTTCGGGTCATGGTATACGCCCACCACTTCAAACCCTAACCACGGTTGATTACGGAAGCTCTCCATCAGCATTTGCCCGGCAGCTAAATCCCCCGCCACGGCAACCATACGCTTGTTATAGCCATGATTACGCAGCCAGCCCGCACCAATACGAATGCACGAACGGCAAACCACCAGTCCGATACTGGTCAGCCCATACCACGCCAGCCAGATTGTCAGTTGCGTGTCGAAATCATTGTTAAACGCCACCAGTCCGGCGCTGAAAATCATGCTTAACGTCCAGTTCTGTAGCAACAGGGCAAATTCTGTCGCTGCCCGAACACCGCGCCATGAGCGATAAAAATCGGTGATGCCGCCCAGCATCTGGAATACCACCAGCGTAATCAGCGCCACCAACAGGTGCATGTAGAAGAATGACAGTCCGCTCACTTCGCAAACCAGCCATAGTCCGGCAAACATGATGGTGATATCTGAAAAGCGTTGCACCATAGAGATTAACGATGCATTGGTTTTCGCTCGCTCGCGCTTTTTTAGATTTGTCATCGTTGTTCCTGTTCTATTGTCGCCTCACCCCGGCCCTCTCCCCAAAGGGGCGAGGGGGAGAAGAAAGTTCCGTGCTCTCTTCTCTCCGCAGGCAGTAGAGCGTCAGAGTGAGGGGGAAAGTAATGACATTACTCGTTCAGCAACGTCAGCAAAGTTCGCGTTCGCGCTTCCATCAGCGGCACATCACCGCGTGATTCCACATTCAACCGCACCACCGGTTCGGTGTTGGAGGAGCGCAGGTTAAAGCGCCAGTCGGCAAAGGTCATGCTGATGCCGTCAGTGCGATCCACCGCCAGCGCCTCGCGGCTAAAGTGCTGTTCGACGCGGTTAATCGCCTCAACGGGCTGCGCCAGCTTGCTGTTGATCTCACCGCTTGCCGGGAACGCCACCATCCGGTCGCGCACCAGTTCGCCCAGCGTTTTCTCTTTCAGGCACACCAGTTCGGCTACCAGCAGCCACGGGATCATGCCGCTGTCACAGTAGGCGAAATCACGGAAGTAATGATGCGCGCTCATTTCGCCGCCGTAGATGGCGTCTTCCTTGCGCATACGTTCTTTAATAAAGGCGTGTCCGGTTTTCGACATCACCGGCGTACCGCCTGCGGCAGTCACCACATCGATGGTGTTCCAGGAAAGACGCGGATCGTGAATGATCTTCGCGCCGGGATTTTTTTCGAGGAACGCTTCTGCCAGCAGGCCGACGATGTAGTAGCCCTCGATAAACTGCCCTTTTTCGTCAAACAGAAAACAGCGGTCAAAATCGCCATCAAAAGCAATGCCCATATCCGCGCCGTGTTTGATGACTGCATTACGGGTGTCGTCGCGGCATTCCGGCAGTAGTGGGTTAGGAATACCGTTGGGGAAATTGCCGTCCGGCGTGTTGTGCACTTTGATTAATTCCACAGGCGCACCGAGGGCTTTAAAGCGGGCTTCAATAGCGTCCACCACCGGCCCCGCCGCGCCGTTCCCGGAGTTGATCACCAGTTTGAGCGGCGTGAGGTTTTTGACATTGATATAACCGAACAGGTGATCAACGTAAGCGTCACGCAGATTGATTTGCTGATAGCGACCGCGTGTTGTTTCATCGACAGGCGGGAAGTCGTTGGCTTCTGCCAGACGCTGGACGTCGCGCAGTCCGGTATCGCCGCTGATCGGGCGAGCCCCTTCGCGCACCAGCTTCATGCCGTTGTCATCCATCGGATTATGGCTGGCAGTGACTTCAATGCCGCCATCAACACCGAGATGGAACGTGGCAAAATAGATCTCTTCGGTGCCGGACATGCCGATATCCAGCACATCGACGCCCGCATCCTGTAAACCTTTTGCCAGCGCCAGTTTTAAGGTTTCGCTGGTGAGACGGACATCACCGCCTAAAACAATGGTTTTCGGTTTAAGGAATTCGCCATAGGCGCGACCAATGCGCCAGGCAATATCTTCATTCAGTTCTTCGCCTAATTTTCCGCGAATATCATAGGCTTTAAAGCAGGTTAATTTTTTCATGTCGTTACCCTTTTTCAGGCAATAGTTGACCCTGACCGAAGCGGCCAATTTTGTTTTTGTCGTTATTTACCGGAGAATTAATCCGGTTGATTATTCAACTGCTACACCCGTCCGTAGCGATCCGCGAAGCGCACCACATCATCCTCTTCGAGATAAGAGCCGGAGCGCACTTCAATTAAATCGAGCGGAATTTTCCCCGGGTTTTCCAGGCAATGCGTCGCCCCCAGCGGAATATAAATGGACTCGTTTTCACCAAGCAGTTTGATATCACCGTCAATAGTGACTTTTGCCGTTCCCGCCACCACTACCCAGTGTTCCGCGCGGTGATGGTGCATCTGTACCGACAAGCCCTCACCGGGTTTCACGGTGATGCGTTTCACCTGGTAGCGGTCGCCTGCGTCGATAGAGTCATATTTGCCCCACGGGCGATACACTTCGCGATGCACCCGATGCTCATGGCGACCATCGGCTTTGATCTGCTCGACCACTTTTTTCACATCCTGCACCGCGTTACGGTCGGCAATCAGTACCGCGTCTTTGGTCTGCACCACGACCAGATCTTTCACCCCGACTGTGGTGACCAGGCCAGATTCGGCATACACATAGCTGTTTTCGGTTTTGTGATTAATCACATCACCGTGGCAAACGTTGCCCTCGGCAGTGTGGGCGCTGATCTCCCATAATGAAGACCAGGAACCGACATCGCTCCAGCCCGCATCCATCGGCACCACAACCGCATCTGCCGTGCGTTCCATGACCGCGTAGTCCACCGACTCTTCCGGACAGGCCAGAAACGCCTCTTCATCCACACGAATAAAATCGAGATCCGGATCGATGGCGCTCATCGCTTTTTCACAGGCGTCGAGAATATCCGGGCGATATTTTTTCAGTTCTTCGAGATAACGTCCGGCGCGGAACAGGAACATACCGCTATTCCAGTAATATTCGCCGCTTGCCACGTAGGCCTGAGCGGTTTCCAGATTCGGTTTTTCGACAAACTGCGCCACTGCAAAGGCCACCGCATCCTGCTCGCCCGCAGACGCTTCGCCGCGACGAATATAGCCATAACCGGTTTCTGGTAGATCCGGCACAATGCCGAAAGTCACCAGTTTGCCCGCTTCGGCATACGGCATGGCGTTACGCACGGCGGCGCGAAAAACGTCTTCATCTGCAATCACATGATCCGCCGCCAGCACCAGCATTAGCGGGTCGCTCTCAGGGCTATGACGTGTTGCCGCCAGCGCCGCCAGCGCAATGGCAGGGGCAGTGTTACGCCCTGCTGGTTCGAGAATAATGTTCTCGGTAAGTTTGTTCAGTTGACGCAGCTGTTCCGCAACAATAAAGCGGTGCTGCTCATTGCAAATCACCACCGGGCTTTCGCACTCCACGCCGTTCAGGCGGCAGATGGTGGTTTGCAGCATGGTGAGATCGCCTTTCAGGCATAAAAACTGCTTGGGGTAAAGTACGCGGGAAAGCGGCCATAAGCGGCTACCGGAGCCACCTGCCATCACCACTGGATAGAGTTTCGACTGCGCCATAATTATCCCCGAATATCATTTATAAATTGACGTAACACGTTCTCTTTATCGAGCGTGCGTTCGGCATATTCACGTGCCACCGTGTTGTGTCTGGACAGCAGGAGCGCCTGACGGATCCCCGCCACCAGCGCCTCGACCGATTCCGGTTCTACGCAAACCGCAATGCCCGGAAAGGTTTCGCAAAGCTGCCCCAGTTCTGTGTGGGCTTCTGCGGTAATCACCGCGTTACCGCCTACCGCCAGAATATTGGTCAGTTTCGACGGCAATACGGCATCTGCCGCGCCGCGTTTTTGCACCACCAGATGGCAATCGCCCATCTTCAGCAGTGCGGGTAAAGCGTCATACGATTGCAGCGGGAAAAATTGCATGTTGCGCAGTCCACGCTGCTGCGCCATTTTTTCCAGCCGCGCTTTGCCGCCGCCCTGCCCAACAATGGCAAAAATCAGCGGTTCATCGCGCAGGCGATCGGCGGCTTCAATAACGTTTTCCAGCCCCTGCTTTTCGCCAATATTGCCGGAGTAAAGAATGATTTTTTTGTTATCCGGCAGGCCAAGCTGGTTACGAAGGGCGTCAACATCAGCCTCTGCAACATGCTGAAAACGGGCAATTTCCGACCAGTTGGGGAAGAAGATGACCTTTTCCGCCGCCACGCCTTTTTCAACGGCTTTGTTCATCATTGAGCGCGAAATGGTAGAGACGTTATCGACGTTATGCAGTCCGCTACGTTCGAACGCCGTCGCCAGCGGTGCCACTTTGCCGCCTTTGCCCTTTCCGGCAAGACCCAGCCCCAGCATGGCGTCCACTTCGTAATCCTGAATATGCAGCACCGTGCGCGCGCCAGAGAGTTTCGCCAGCAGGCGCATTCCCGGCGTGCAAAACAGCGTTGGCACTACGCCGATAATGCGATCCGGCTTCCAGCGACGTTGCGCCATCAGCGGGAAAAAACTGCTGGCGGCAAAACTGCCGAGATGTAACAGGCGTTTCAGTGTGCTCGGCTGTTTTGGCACATACAGCGGGCAGCGCCACACCGTGGCGGCTCCCTCTTCACGTTTGTACCGCCAGGCAGAATAGTTCTCCCCCACCTGCCACTGCGGGTAGTAAGGCGGCGCGGTAATGACCCGCACCTCATGACCTTGCGCCGCCAGCCATTCGACCATCTCACCGGTATATTTGCCGATACCTGTTAACTCCGGCGAGTAGTTAATGCCGTAGACCAGTATTTTCATAATCCGGGTACTCCGGTACGCTTCTCAGCGAGAAAATAGGCGCGGCTGTTAGCGTGAACATTGTCACTGGCGAGCAGCGCGTCCGGCGTCAGCCAGCGGTAATCGTCGTGCTGCTCATCCGGCAGAAACAGCTCCTCTTCCGCGACTCTGAAGCGAAAACCGAGCACCACATAGTGAGTGGTGAAATCCGTGCCGGAGAAGTTATCGTCATAAAAATGCTGCCAGACACCGTAAAACTGGCCTGCTGTTATCGGCAGACGCAGCCCCAGTTCCGCCATCGTCAGCCGCTCAAATGCGGCTTCCAGCGTTTCGTCCTTCTGCACGCGCCCTCCCGGCACAAACCAGTAACCCTGCGCCGGGCGGTTGGTTCTTTTGCCAAGCAGAAACTCGCCGCGACTGTTCTCAACAATAAAGTCGAGAGAGACAAGCGGAGTGGAGCGCACTACCGTGGCAAAGTCTTCCTGACATAAAAACATCATTACCCCCGAAAGCGGTCTTGATTCTCAAGGAACCACTGGTAAGTGCTGGCAAGCCCCGCTTCCAGTGAGATTTCGTGATACCAGCCAAGCTGATGCAGGCGCGTCACATCCAGCAGTTTGCGCGGTGTGCCATCCGGTTTACTGGCATCAAAAACCACCCGGCCTTTGTAACCAACCACTTTGGCGATGGTTTGCGCCAGCTCGCGGATAGTGCAGTCAACGCCCGTGCCGACGTTAATGTGCGACAGCATCGGCTGGGTGTTCTCCAGCCAGACTTCGTGCGCCAGCTCCATGACATGAATGCTCGCCGCCGCCATATCATCGACATGCAGAAATTCGCGCATCGGTGTACCGCTGCCCCACACCACCACGTCCGGCGCATTCTGTGCAGTCGCCTCGTGGAAGCGGCGCAGCAATGCAGGGATCACGTGCGAGTTACTCGGATGGAAGTTGTCGTGCGGCCCGTACAGGTTAGTCGGCATGACTGAGCGGTAATCGCGTCCATACTGGCGGTTGTAAGATTCGCACAGTTTGATCCCGGCAATTTTGGCAATGGCATAAGGCTCGTTGGTCGGCTCCAGCGTACCCTGCAACAACTCGCTTTCTGCCATCGGCTGTTTTGCCAGTTTCGGGTAGATGCAGGACGATCCGAGAAACAGCAGTTTGTTCACGTCGTTCTGATGTGCGGCGTGAACGATGTTGCTCTCAATCATCATGTTCTGATAGATGAAATCCGCCGGATAGGTGTTGTTGGCGACAATGCCGCCCACTTTTGCCGCCGCCAGATAGACCTGGTCAATGCGCTCGCTGGCAAAGAAATCATGCACCGCGCGACTGTCCAGCAGGTTCAGCTCGTCGCGGGTGCGTAATACCAGTTCCACATCACCGCGCTGTTCGAGATGCCGCCTGATGGCGGAACCGACCATCCCGCGATGGCCAGCGATAAAAATTCGTTGTTTACTCATGCTTATGACTCCAGCGCGATCGCCACGTCGTAGCCGTGAGATTTCAGCAGAGAGTGTTTTTTCGCCGCTTCAAGGTCATTTGCCACCATTTCAGACACCATCTCTCTGAGGGTGATTTCTGGTTTCCAACCCAGCTTTTCGTGCGCTTTGGTCGGGTCGCCGAGCAGCGTTTCAACTTCAGCCGGACGGAAGTAACGCGGATCAACGGCGATAATCACATCACCCGGTTTAACGCCCGGCGCGTCATGCCCGGTGACGGAAACCACAATGCCCTTCTCTTCAACACCCGTGCCTTCAAAGCGCAGTTTGATGCCCAGCTGTGCTGCCGCCATTTCCACGAACTGACGTACGGAGTACTGAACGCCGGTAGCGATAACAAAATCTTCTGGCTGTTCCTGTTGCAGCATCATCCACTGCATTTTTACGTAGTCTTTGGCATGGCCCCAGTCACGCAGGGAATCCATATTGCCGAGGTACAGGCACGACTCCAGCCCCTGGGCGATGTTGGCGATTGCGCGGGTGATTTTGCGGGTAACGAAGGTTTCGCCACGGCGCGGGGATTCATGGTTGAAGAGAATACCGTTACAAGCGTACATGCCGTAGGATTCGCGGTAGTTAACGGTGATCCAGTAGGCGTACAATTTGGCGACGGCATACGGAGAGCGCGGGTAGAACGGCGTGGTCTCTTTCTGCGGGATTTCCTGCACCAGACCGTAAAGTTCAGAAGTGGAGGCTTGATAGAAACGGGTTTTCTTTTCCAGACCGAGGAAACGGATCGCCTCCAGCAGACGCAGCGTGCCCATCGCATCAACGTCAGCGGTATATTCCGGTGACTCAAAAGAAACCGCGACATGGCTCATCGCGCCCAGGTTGTACACTTCGTCCGGCTGTACTTCACGCAAAATACGCGTCAGGTTGGAAGTATCACTCAGGTCGCCATAATGCAGATGGAATTTCGGGTTGCAGGTGTGTGGATCCTGATAAATGTGATCCACGCGCTCGGTGTTGAATGACGATGCGCGACGCTTAATGCCATGCACCTCGTAACCTTTCTCCAGCAACAGTTCTGCCAGGTAAGAACCATCCTGCCCGGTTACACCGGTGATGAGAGCGACTTTTGACATGTCTTATTCCTCTGTATTTTTTGAATTTATTCAGTTTCAACGCGTTCGCGTATCATCACTGCGGGATTCCCCCGGCAAATGGCATTTGCCGGAAGCGATTTAAAAACACTGCTCCGCGCACCCACGACGGTGCCGTCGCCAATCGTGACGCCGGGGGCAACAAAGACATCGGTTGCCAGCCAGCATTTCTCGCCAATCACAATGGGCGTGGCGTTAATGATGAAATGTCGACTTGCATGATCGTGGCTGCCGGTGCATAAATAACTTTTTTGCGATATCACCGAATGCGCGCCAATGGTTATTTCACCGAGGGTATATAAATTGACCTCATCGCCGACCCACGCGTAATCACCTAAGGTTAATTTCCACGGATAGGTAATTTTTACTGACGGACGAATAACTACGTTTTTTCCTATTTTTGCGCCGAATAAACGTAATAAAAATGCCCGCCAGCGATACAATATTTGTGGCGACCAGGCAAATATTGTTGCCTGTACTGCCCACCACAATTGCACTTTAATAGCGTTGCCGCCCCGGAACCCTTTCGGTACCGAGAAACCACTTAAATCCTGCATCGTTTTCCCTTATATTCAGCTTTTGTTATATAAGGCTTTCGTCTTTGAGGTAGTACGTTGGCGTAAATGCCAGGATAATTCTGCCCAGAAGCCAGGCACATGTAATATCTGCCGTTGGACTTTTTTCGCGTCGGCACACAATTCCATATTATTGGTGGTAGATACTCCACCCATGGAAAATTCAGACACCAGGCCATTGAGTTTTTTAAATGCATAACCAGCTTTATACATTTTGGCCGCCAGCGCATAATCTGAAGAAACTTTATATTCCAGGTCATAACGCCATTTTTTCAAGCCGGATACCGGGAAAAATATCGCCTGATGACTGGCGGGCAGGCTGTGATAAATATACCAGCCAGGTTTGGCGCTACGTTTAATTTTATGACCGTCGCCAAAATCCAGCAGCGCATCGCCGGTGATCATCACGTTATCTTTTTGCACTTTTAACTTACGAACAAAATTTGCGGCATCCTGATGAAAAATATCACCCGAGTTGAGAAACAGCGCAAACTTGCCTTGTGCCATTTCAATACCTTTGTTCATGGCGTCGTAGATACCGTTATCTGGCTCGCTGACAAAGCGTAGGTTATAGATACCATTGAGATTTTCCAGATACTCACGGGTGCCGTCGTTGGAGCCGCCATCGACTACAATCCATTCGAAGCAGATATCGTCCGCCTGCGCCAGATGCGCCAGCGAGGCGTGTGTTTTGACTATCCCTTCCAGGTTACGAAACGCGACAGTGATTATGCTGAGCAACATGTTCTTATTCTTACCTCGTAATATTTAACGCTTTTCGCAAAATAAACGGACAGACGATTAAAAATGCATATTCTGGGCTAAATATCGAACCGGTAAAAAACAGCGATACCGGAGTAAAAAGATATAATTGCACGCGAAAATTGCGGTTATCACCAAAAGCGTTGATCATCATTTTTATCACTTTCCCCATGTACCACAGCGATAAAAACACCGCGAACCAGGAAAAATAAATAATCAGCAGATACAAACCATTGTCTATGGTTTTTCCGACATCCGCACCGTTAAATATTCCGAATGATGCGACATATTCATAAAGTGAGCCAAATCTGACTACACCGTCAATATGGGTCAAAGAATAACCGACCATCACCAGCGGACCGACAATACGATAATACGATGACGATCCTTCCGTACCTAAATCACCCAGACGGGTGGAAATATAAGGAAACGCGATTACCACACCAACCAGGAATACAGACAGAGAAATCAATGCTAACGGTAACTTTTTCTTGATCGCCTCTTTATTCAGATACTGAAATGCCCACTCCAGCAAATAAAACAGGATAAAGGTCATAACCCCTGAAAACGATCCGGATAATATTATCCCTGCGAGAATCATAGCATCTGTTTTAGGTGTTTTGATACCAAACTGTTTGATACTGAGCCAAATTGAGATTAATGCCAGAGCGAAAAATGCCGGTTCGAAATAAAGTGCTGTCGTGCGCTTGCCACCGAATTTAATGAAATTCAGTACATAGCTATTGCTGTAAATCAGATATTTCGAAATCGACTCCATAATACTGCTGCCACCGGTGAAAATAATTTGCGCCATCTCCACCGCCGCCAGCGCCACCACCAGCCCGACCACCAGATAAAAGAAACGTAATATCTTGCGATGGTTGTGTGGCGAAATGGTTTTAAAGCGAATGCTCCACACCATGCCAATAATGATCACGATATAGACAAATAGCATGGTTGAAGTGACGTATTTGCTGGCATCCAAAGACTGACCAAACAAATAGTTAAACGCCGTGAGCCCCGCGCCAATCCCTAAGGCAATCATCAATTTTTTAACGCTGATGCGCTCTAAAAACAGCAGTAACAAGACGGGTAAAAAAGTGACGATGGTAATGGGGAAACTTTCGCCAAGCTGGGCGATTTTGACGTTAACCAGCAGGTAAATCAGCGGCAGCAACAGGTAGCTACAGATTCTGATAGACGTTGACATACTCCTCCAGCATCTGTTGTCCACTGTAGGCGGCGCGGCTGCGCTGGCTGAACTCGTCCAGCGTGGTGCCAAATATTGCCTGCGCGATTTCCGGTTTGCTTAACTGCACCAGTTGCAGCACGTCTTCTTCACTGACGGTTTTACCGCCGGATTTTTGCAGTACTTCCCGCGCCGCATCGCTATGGGTAGCGATCACCGGCACGCCAATCGATAACGCCTCACACAAAATCAGCGGGTAGTTATCGACGCGAGAACTGAACACCAGCGCGTCCATTTGATTGAGCGCGCTCATTAGCTTACGTTTGTCGGTTTCAAAGCCGTGATTAACCACATTGCCAGCGTTGAACGGCGAGAACTTACCGAAAGTATGCAGTTCAATTTTGTCGCCCTGCGCCATCATCTCGCGCACCAGTTGCTGGTTAGTTTTGCCGTCGTAACGCAGGTCATGCGCCACCACCGCGATTTTCGGCTTGCCCTGGGTTTCGCGCACCGGTGGCAGTTCCGCCAGAATGGCTTCGGTTGCCATATCAATGCCGTTATTGATAATCCGGCAGCGCCCTGGACCGTACAGGCTATTGAAAGCGTCAGCCACATGCTGGCTGGGGGAAATAAACTGACAGCCCAGCGCCAGCATCTCGCGAAACAACTGGCGTTTGCCCGCCACCAGCTGGTGTGCGCGATCAATCTTCACCGGCGGATAGTTATTTAGCGTCGGGCATTTCTGGCAGCCGGTTTTCCAGCCTTCGCAACCGTCGGTAAAGGCGCAGCGTCCGGTAACGCTCCAGTGGTCGTGCAGCGTCCAGACCAGGGTGACATCCGGTTTATGGTTTTTCACTTTTTCGCAAAAGCGCACCACACTGTTAAGATTCAACCAGTAGCTGTGCAGCACATGAAAATGCAGAACTACCGGCCCCGACGTGCGGGTAATAGAACGGTACAACTCATTGAAATTGCCGAACAGATCGCGATTAAACAGACGAAACAGCGCAATGTTCGCCATCGCGGTCATCCGAGGCGTATGTTTGATTACCTGCGGATAGTGTTGATGACTGACGCTCTCTTTGCCGCCTTTGCCGTAGCCGTAGACAAAATGTGACGCCAGCCCCTGTTGCAGCGCGCGCTGGTGGAGATCTAACGCCACACCTGCCGCTCCGCCTTCCGCCAGTCGCACATTAAATTGCAGAATATTCATTTAATTACCTTCACTCGCGCTTTTTCTCCCACCACCAGCGCGTTGTCCGGGACAGAATCGAGCACCACGCTGCCCGCGCCCACGGTGACGTTGTTTCCAAGCGTGATATCACCCAGAATAATGACGTTGGCACCGAGTTCGACGCCGTTGCCAATTTGCGGACACGCCATGTTGTCGGCACCACGATTGCCGATAGTGACACCGTGGCGAATGATGAAATCATTCCCCGCTACCACGTTTTTATTGATCACTACGGCGTAACCGTGATGAATGGTAAAGCGGCGGCCAATGGTCGCGGCGGCCTGGATTTCATAACCGAAAAAGCCTTCGGTGATAATGCGATACAGCACCAGCAGCGGAGCCGCCCACAAATTGTTGAGGACGTTCTTTTTGCGCCACACCGAACAAAAATGAGCAACGCGATAGGCAAGAACCATGCAACACGGGCGTAAACTCCAGCTATTGGCACGCAGATCTTCCAGCATCTTTAGCGCCCCCGTATGCCATCAGCCAGACGTTTGCCGTTACGCACCGACAGCAGCGTCAACAAAGTCCGCCAGGTCATGCGTTTATTGCGGATCTGGTAGAGGGTAAACAGCTGATATTTTTTGCTGGCGCGGTCAAATTTGTCTTTGTGCTTGCGGTAAAAGTGGAAGTATCCGGAGAATTTTTTCGGTGACGAGGTGATCTGCATTTCGCCGTGATTGATATGCAGGATCTGCGTCGCCTCTTCCACTTTCCACGGTTCGCCGTACTCCACCACCATCCGCAGGAAGATGTCGTAATCCTGTGCTGCTTTCAGTTCGGTATCGAACAAACTTTCTTTGAAACGCCACGCCCAGGTAAAAACCTGGTTACCGATGATATTGCGTTTGTAGAACAGGCGGCGTGAATAGGGTGATTTGGGATACAGCGGCAGGCTTGCCGGTTGGGAGTAGACTTCGCCCTGGCAAACGTAGTCGTTGGCATACAAGAACGCATGAGTAACCAGTTGCTGTTTATGGGCGAGGAAGACGCTCAGGCGGTTGGGTGTCCATTCATCATCATCATCGATCCCGGTGATGTATTCCCCTTGCGCCCGCATAATTGCCTGGTTACGTACCGCGCACGCTCCGCTGTTAATATCGTTGTGAATATAGGTGATACGCGGATCGTTGAGGGTGGTGACGTACTGCTGAAGCTGTTCCCAGGACGTGGAGCAATCATCCACGATGATCATCTCCCAGTTGCTGTAGTCCTGGCGCAGGACCGATTTTATCGCCCGAATCGCCAGTTGTTGGCGGTTCCAGGTCGGCATATAGATTGAGATCAGCGGATTGTCTTTCATAGGTTGTTCTCCCGGCTTATGAGCTGGTTTACTTGCCTGATGCGGCGTGAACGCCTTATCCGGCCTACGGGGCGATGCGAATGCAGGTGTCGTTATTTCGCGTCCGACTTATATTCGTAATAGCCATAATCCTGATACGCGCTGGCGCGGCGGAAGATGGAGTTCAGAATCACCCCTTTCACAGGAATACCGTTTTGCTCAAAGCGGCTCAGACTGGTTTCCACTTCTTTTAAGGTGTTGACCGCATAACGCGCTACCATCAACGTGGTTCCGGCGTGACGCCCGACAATTGCTGCATCGGTCACTGCCAGAATCGGCGGCGTATCAATCAACACCAGGTCGTAGTTTTTACTCGCCCAGCTCACCAGTTCGGCAAAGCGTTCGCTCATCAACAGTTCAGAAGGATTCGGTGGCACCTGACCGCGCGGGATCAGGTCAAATTTGGCAATAGAGGTCGGTTTAGCAGCGGTAGTAATATCGCCCTGACCAATCAGAATTTCCGACAGGCCATTGACGTTATTGGTGCCCAGCAACTCGTGGGTGTAGCCTTTGCGCATATCGCAGTCGATCAACAGCACCCGTTTATTGGTCTGGCTAATGACCGCCGCCAGGTTGGCACAGACAAAAGTTTTACCAATTGACGGGCTAACCCCGGTCATCATCAACACATTGTTCTGCGCCTGCATCATCGCGAAGTGCAAGCTGGTACGCAGACTGCGGATGGCTTCAATCGCCAGATCGGTTGGATTCCCCACCGCCAGTAGCTGGCTCTGTTTATAGCGTTTAACCCCTTTGATGGTTTTAACGCTATCGCGCGCTTTCTGCCATTCCGACAGCGGGATGCTGGCATAGACGCTGATACCGTGTTCTTCCAGCACCTGCGGGCTTTCGATGCCGCGATTAAACAGCGAGCGCAGCAGCACACCCACGATAGAGAGCATCAGGCCGAGGATAATCGCCCCAAGGATAATCAGCCCTTTCTTCGGTTTCAGTACACCTGGCTGGGTGATTGCCGGGTCAACAATGCGCACATCGCCTACGGTGCTGGCTTCGGTGATTTTCAGCTCCTGCTCTTTATTCAGCAGTTGCATATAGACCTGCTGACCAGACTCGACATCGCGAGTCAGACGCACAATTTCCTGCTGGGTTTTCGGCATTGCCGTTACGCGACCGTTAAGTTTGGCTTTTTCGTCTTCCAGTGCCTGACGTTTCTCCAGCAAAGTACGGTACGCCGGGTGAACTTTGGTGAACAGCTTAGAAATTTCCGCCTCTTTAAAGGTCAGTTCGTTCAGCTGCGCGTCGATGTTCACCATCGAATCGAGCACCGCTTTTGCTTCCAGCGGCAGATCGACAGAATCTTTATCCTGACGGAAGGCATTCAGTTTGTTCTCGGCGACATCGAGGCGGCTGCGCACTTCCGGTAACTGTTGTGCGAGGAAAGCGAGGCTTTTCGACGCTTCCGCCGATTTGCGCTCAATATTTTGTTCCTGATAGTTACGGGCGATGCTATTAAGAATGTCGCGGATCTGCTCGCGATCTTCACCGGTATAAGTGAGGCTCAGTACGCCAGCGTCTTTGCCGTTCTCCGTTACCGTCAGGCTGTTTTGCAGTTGATTGATCATCCCCAACGTAGAGTATTTGGTGACGGTAAACTCACTGCCCGGGCTGGCGTGAATGGCTTCAACCATCAGCGTGACGCCTTCTTTTTTCAGCATCTGGCCCGCTTGCCCACGGGCGCTAAAGCCGCCGTCGCTACTCAGTGTGTAGTTTTTGTTGTCCAGAACATTAAGCGTAAACACCTGATCCGCCATCTCTTTCGGGCGATTAAAGGTGGTCACTTTCACCGTCTCATTCTGACGTCCCATCAGACGATCCCAGCCCGCACCGAAAATCGGGAACGTGTTTTTGCTCACCGCAATATCGAGGTCGAGATCGTCCACCGTTTTACCAAGCACCAGACGCGAACGAATCAACTGGATCTCAGCGTCCGATGCTGGCGGTTTGTTGGCTAATGCCGAGCCGATATCCTGCACCAGCGAATTGCCGCTGTTTTGCTCGATTTGTACCAGTGCGTCGGCACTATAAATCGGCGTGGCGAAGAAAGTGTAAACCACGGCACAGAGGGCAAATACGGCGGTGATGCCAATCACCCACCAGCGCGCTTCAATGACGGTGCCGACCAGGCGACCAATATCGATTTCATCACTGCCCGTTACCGGAGCGGCATGTTGTTTTACTTTTTCTGTCATTCTTATACCTGCTCTGCGTTCAATGCCTGCGCCCACTGGCGGGCAGACCGTTCAAGTAATGTGTACACCGCTGCAAACGTTTCCCGGCTTTTGCGATACGGATCGGGGATTTCACATTCGTTATCCCAGTGACCAAACAGCATCACTTTGCCGCGCATCTCGGGTGCCATCTCGCATAAGCGTTCGATATGGCGCTTTTCCATGGTCAAAATCAGGTCATAGTTGCGACACAGGCGGCGGCTGATTTGACGGGCACAGTGGCCTTCCAGAGAGAGTTGATGCTCGGCGGCGACGCTGATGGCGGTAGGATCAGCGCCCTTACCGACCAGCGCGCCGAGACCAGCGGACTCCACTTTCAGCTCCGGGTGATAACGTTGCAGTAAGCGTTCCGCCGTCGGGGAACGGCAAATATTGCCGACACAGACAACTAAGATGTTGTTAAACATGACGATTACCAGTTATGAATGTCGCTGGCTGTATCCGTCATGTAACGGACACCGCTAATAGTTGGCAGCAACTGATTGATCAGACGGTTCCAGCGGGAAACCGGGGCGGTGGTGACATACACCACGTCATAAGGTTGCAGGCGGAATTCTGTCGCCATCACCAGCGACGTGGCATCGGACATATCCAGCTGGTAAATATTGGCAATCTTGCCGTTACGCCCGCCCTCGCCTTTCAGCGGACGAATGACAAAGATGCCGCTGGCGTTGGAGGTGGTCATATCGATACCTTCGGCATTGCCCAGAGCTTCAGTCAGGGTCATGCCGCTAAAGTCCATTTTCAGGGTGCTCTGTTTCTTCACTTCACCCATCACAAATACTTTCAGATCATCATTACGCGGCACGTAGAGAATATCGCCGGGATAAAGCAGTCGGTTCTGATTGAGGTCGCCGTTTTGCATCAGCGCCTGCAAAGAAATGCGTTCTTCACGACCATTGTGTGTTAGCACCACGTTGCGCCAGTCAGCGGTGTCGGTCAGGCCACCTGCGGCGTTGATGGCATCGAGAATGGTCAGTGGCACGTTGGTGATCGCCTGTTGACCGGATTTATTCACCTGACCGGAGATATAGGCCTTTTGCGAGCGGAAGGCGGCGATATTAACGTCCACCTGCGGGTCAGCGATGTACGTCGCTAAGCGCCCGGTAATATCACTGCGGATTTCAGCGAGCGTTTTCCCCACGACGTGAACCTTGCCGATATACGGGTAGAACATAGTGCCGTCAGGCTGTACCCAGTTGCCGGTGTCGCTGGAGCTGCGGTACTGACCGGCTGGCGTGGTGAGTTCCGGGTGATCCCAGACGGTGACATTAAGAACGTCCCCCGGTCCGACGCGATACTGGTAATTCGCGATCTCACTTTCCAGAGTCATATTGGGGCGCGCTACATTCGGGCGTGGGCGTAATTGGTCAATCAGGCGCGGGGTCAGCGGATAAACATTCACCATTTTGTCGAGATCGAAATCAGCGTCCTGCTGTTTGATGACGTCTTTCCCCATCGTCGACATATTGCTGCCCGGAAGTACTGTGCAACCGCTTATCAAGGTTACTGACACCAATAATGGCATCAATTTCATTTTGGATTTCATCATTGTTTATTTATCACTTTGGCAGAGTAATTATCCTGTGCACTATTAATAGCAATGTCGCCATGCATATTTACCTTGCAGTTAATTGAATAAAAATTTAACTGGCATCAGTCCTAAAAAAATTGATTTCATCCGCAGGCTATTGACAGAATAATTCAGACTGGTCTTTCAGGCATCCAGACACGCTACCGCCCCTGGCTTTTTAGCTACCAATACACTGATTTGGCTTAATTTTTCAAACCCTCTCAGCATACAGTCGTTGATGAGAAAGGGTTATTGCGGAAATTAACATCCGAATATAAGGTGACATTATGGTAATTGAATATTGGCTCTCCAATAATGCAGGAGGAAGTGTTACAGCTAACGGAATAGCAGGCAAGGTAACAATTCGGCAATTGGCTATTTTTAAGAATTATATTAAGTGTCATTCAATATGGTTTTTAGGAGTTTCTTTAGGTTGACAACAATTAATATTGCGTCTCCACATGCGATATTTCTTAATTAATGTTTTATTATTACCACTTTTAATTCAGGGATAATGTGAGGTTATTACCCTCAAATAATATGAGATAAATAGTGCTGCAACATTGCATTTTTGCCCCGATTTATCCATGATCGAATTGTGACATTTGTCATACAACGAATAGGTTTTGTACTTACTATGGAATGGATTGCCGATCCGTCTATCTGGGCCGGGTTAATCACGCTGATTGTGATCGAACTGGTCCTCGGCATTGATAACCTGGTCTTTATTGCCATCCTCGCCGAAAAACTACCGCCGAAGCAGCGCGACCGCGCACGGGTTACCGGGCTGCTGCTGGCGATGTTAATGCGCCTGTTACTGCTGGCGTCAATCTCCTGGCTGGTCACCCTGACTCAACCGCTGTTCAGCTTCCGCTCGTTTACCTTTAGCGCCCGCGACTTAATCATGCTGTTTGGTGGTTTCTTCCTGTTGTTCAAAGCCACGATGGAGCTGAACGAACGGCTGGAAGGGAAAGACAGCAATAACCCCACACAACGCAAAGGCGCGAAGTTCTGGGGCGTGGTGACGCAAATTGTGGTGCTGGACGCTATCTTCTCACTCGACTCGGTGATTACCGCCGTCGGGATGGTTGATCATTTACTGGTCATGATGGCCGCCGTTGTTATCGCTATCAGCCTGATGTTGATGGCCAGCAAGCCGTTAACGCAATTTGTTAACAGTCACCCGACGATCGTTATTCTCTGCTTAAGCTTCCTGTTGATGATTGGCTTTAGCCTGGTGGCAGAAGGTTTCGGCTTCGTCATTCCGAAAGGCTACCTGTACGCCGCCATTGGCTTCTCGGTGATGATCGAGGCGCTCAATCAGTTGGCTATCTTTAACCGGCGACGTTTTCTTTCCGCTAACCAGACGCTGCGCCAGCGGACTACCGAAGCGGTAATGCGCCTGTTAAGCGGGCAAAAAGAAGATGCGGAACTGGATGCCGAAACCGCGTCCATGCTGGTGGATCATGGCAACCAACAAATCTTTAATCCGCAGGAACGGCGGATGATTGAGCGGGTACTTAATCTTAACCAGCGTACCGTCAGCAGCATTATGACGTCGCGCCACGATATTGAGCATATCGATCTCAACGCGCCGGAAGACGAGATCCGCCAGTTACTGGAGCGCAATCAGCATACGCGTCTGGTGGTTACCGACGGCGATGACGCAGAAGATTTGCTCGGTGTTGTTCACGTTATCGACCTGCTACAACAGTCGCTGCGCGGCGAACCGCTCAACCTGCGTGTGTTGATTCGCCAGCCGCTGGTATTCCCGGAAACCTTGCCGTTGCTACCTGCCCTGGAGCAGTTCCGTAATGCCCGCACGCACTTTGCTTTTGTGGTGGATGAGTTTGGCTCGGTAGAAGGGATTGTGACATTAAGTGACGTCACCGAAACCATTGCCGGTAACTTACCGAACGAAGTGGAAGAGATCGACGCCCGTCATGATATTCAGAAAAACGCCGACGGTTCCTGGACGGCGAATGGTCATATGCCGCTGGAAGATCTGGTGCAATATGTGCCGCTGCCGCTGGATGAAAAACGTGAATATCACACCATTGCCGGGCTGCTGATGGAATATTTACAGCGTATTCCAAAACCTGGTGAAGAAGTTCAGGTGGGGGATTATTTGCTTAAAACGTTGCAGGTGGAAAGCCATCGCGTGCAGAAGGTGCAGATTATTCCGCTACGTAAGGAAGATAATTTGGAGTACGAGGTGTGATGGTATGTAGGCCTGATAAGACGCGTAAAGCGTTGCATCAGGCCTACAAATTATGTCATCTGGAAACTTACATCTTCTCCAGCAACTTCTTCACATCTTTGCCATTGCGGGAATCTTTATTGCGCTCAGCCCAATCGTGCAGGCGACGTTTGGCTTCATCCTGTAAGTGTTTGCGCAGTAACTGATCCACTTGCAGGCTGTAATTGAGTTGCTGCCAGTTGCCGTAAACCCGCAGCGGAACCGGTGTTTCTTTGAGGAAATCAATCAGTTTGCTTTCACCGTTCCAGCCACCCACAACCCGAATATCAAACTGGGTATCGCAGGTCTGCTCTGCCAGATTCAACGAGCCTTCTCCTGTCAGAGCTAACACCGGCGATTGACCTTGCATGTCGTTTAACGTTACGAGGCCATTATTTAGCGTGAGATCGGTCGTAAAGCGGTCGAGACGAGTCACATTATCGAAGTTTTCAGCGGCCTTCACATCACCGCCGTTACGTTCTACCGCTTGCTGAATCATCTGCTGGAAGTTCATCCCTTCCATGCGCGTGTCGGTCATTTCAACATGCGCTTGCCCTTGCCAGTTGTGGCGGAATGCTTCGGCATCGATGTCAGCGCCGGAGAAATCACCAGCCAGCGACATTTTCCCGGTTAACGAAATCGGATAGTTAAATGCCTTCAGAATGGTACTAATCTCGACATTCTCCAGCCGAGGTTGAAAGGTTATCTGCGGATGTTTTGCCGTCGCGTCCAGCGTCCCCGGCAGCGATATCTGTCCACCGTTGAGTTTGCCTTGCAGTTGGATGATTTCCAGCAAACCCGATTTATTGGTCATTTGCGTAGCAACATCAGTAAAATTCATCCCGCGCCAACGCACGTTACTGGCCTGCAACAAAATATCAGCCGCAAAACCTTTCAACCCCTGATAGGCCGGTTCATCAATACGCGAGGAAATAACCGGACGCGGCAGCATTGGCTGGTTCTGCCCCTGTTGCGTGGTTCCGTTTTCACTGTTAACGGCTTCATTAAGCGGTATGAGATTATCAAGATTCAGTTGCGAAAACTGCAATCTTAACAACCATTCTGGCTTTTCAGTCAGCGTGACCTGCGCCTGCCCACTAAGTGTGCTGTCATTCGCGGTCAAATTGATTTGATTAAATGAAAGGCGTTTATGTGACTCTTGCCACTGGGCCTGGAAGCTCCCCTGCCCCTGAATACCTTGCTGTGGCAGATCTGCGCCTTGCAGCTGCCAGCTAATTTGCTCAATGGCTGCGGTTAAATCATGTGGATAATCAGAAGCATCCACCGTGCCTTTGAGGGATAACGTGAGATCGCGCTGATCGCGATTAACCCGCCCGGAGAACTCAAACGAGCCACGATGCTGTGGATCTTGTTCCATTTGCAGACGGATGTTGCGAATTGTCACCTGCTCGTCATCTTCATGCTGGAACACCAGCAGACTGTCCGCCACTTTCAGACTGGAGATATCAAACGACCAGCCGCGATCTTCTGACAGATCCGGCAACGTATTGTCGCGCGGCGCAACGGGTGCATCGTCACGACGAACCGCTTCCGACTGTGGAGTAAGTTGAATTACCGCGCCTTTCAGCATCACCTGCTTAACGCTCAGTTGATGACTCAACAACGGCAATAACGCCACATCAAGGCGCATATTATCGGCGCGCACCAGTGGCTGGCTTGCCCCCTGGGCAGTGAGAGACATTCGCCCGGAGAGGATACTAAGCTGCGGCCAGACGTGCCAACGCAGTGGCCCATCTAACTGCAATTGATAACCGCTACGTGCAGCAACCTGCTTGACCATATAGTCGCGGAAATCATTCGGATTCACCAGCAACACTAACGCAGATAATCCGGCCACCAGCACGACCAGGATTATCATCAGCGTCGTCAGAAATCGTCTCATGGTATCCTCAATGAGCCTGAATTAGTCTTTATCGATTCGGCTGGCAACCGCGCCCTGCTGGTTGCGATATTTCGCATCTTCACGGCGGTTGTATGGCCGCGCCGCCGGGCCGGAAAGTGGTTCAAAACTTAACGCGCCAATTAACATGCCCGGACGCAGCGCCAGCGGCAATTTACCGGAGTTGTAAAACTCCAGCACAATGCAGCCAGACCAGCCTGGATCGATACGGTGCGCGGTAACGTGAACCATCAGCCCCAGACGCGCCAGTGAGGAACGCCCATCCAGCCATCCCACAAGATCGGCTGGCAGCGTAACCGACTCCAGCGTCACCGCCAGCGCCAGTTCCCCTGGATGGAGATAAAACGCCTCGCCCTCGTCGAGCACGATTTCATCGCTCATCACCCGATCGAGCGCGGCGCTCACTTCATCTTTGGGACCGCTCAGATCGATAAACGCTGCCGTGTGACCACGGAAGGTACGAAACTTATTGCCCAGGCGCACATCTACCGTCGCGCCATTAATACGCTCTACCGGCGGACGTGGGTTGATCGACAAACGGCCTTCATCAAGCCAGGCTTCAATATCTCGGTCACACAGACGCATGGCATTTTCTCCTTTCGTGCATCACTCCCTTAACGCCAGTTACGTCAAGGGCATACCAGGTTATCACTGAACGGTACACAATTTATCAAGCTTATTCAAAGAACTGACTTATTTTAGCTTTCAATATATCGATCGCGATGCGGTTTTTACCACCGCGTGGCACGATAATGTCCGCATATTGTTTTGAAGGTTCAATGAATTGCAGGAACATCGGACGCACCGTTTTTTGATATTGCGCCATCACGGAATCCATCGAACGCCCACGCTCGTTAACGTCGCGCTTGATGCGGCGCATCAGGCAGATGTCCAGCGGGGTATCAACGAAAATTGAGAAGTTAAGTTCGTCACGCAAACGCGCATCCGTCAGCAGCAAGATGCCTTCGAGGATAATGACTTTCTTCGGCTCAACCTTCACCGTTTCTTTCATACGCGTATGTTCAACGTAGCTGTAAACCGGCAGGTCGATAGCCGAGCCGCGTTTCAACGCTTGTAAATGCTCAAGCAGCAGACTGTGATCCATCGCGCTCGGATGGTCATAGTTGGTCTTAACGCGTTCTTCCATCGACAGATGGCTTTGATCTTTGTAGTAACAATCTTCCGGAATAACGCCGATGTGTTCATCACCCACTTGTTCACGTAATTCACGATAAAGGGTACTGGCAATGAGACTCTTGCCGGAAGCCGATGCGCCAGCGATACCGATAATGACGCACTGATGAGACTGATCAGTCATAAATTTAGCGACCTGATTAACCTGGATGTTAGGAAGGGGGCGCCGAAGCGCCAAACGCGGCAATTATAGGGATTTCATCCGCCTGATACCAGTCGAATAGCGTTGCCGCACACTTAGAGTTAAGTGTTGACGATCAATTCCCTGACGCAAATTTAATTGTTCGGTTTTAAAGCAAGGTAAAAAATGTTGTGCAAAGTTGCACAAATTATTCGCCATTACGTCACTTTATGAACAATCCGCATATAAAATGTAAAACTTTTGTACTAGCATAAATACAAATACTAATACTGACGACTTGGTCATACGGATAGAGCGGTAATGAGTAAACCATCACAACGTGTTTTAATTACCCTGCCTCATCCCCTGCTTCACCTCATCAGTTTAGGTTTAGTCTCATTCATCTTTACCCTTTTCTCGCTTGAGCTTTCACAGTTTGGTACGCAACTTGCGCCACTCTGGTTCCCCACGTCCATTATGATGGTGGCATTTTACCGCCATGCCGGGCGGATGTGGCCGGGAATCGCATTGGCCTGCTCGCTGGGGAATATCGCCGCATCCGTGCTACTGTTTTCTACCAGTTCGCTGAATATGGCATGGACGGCAATCAACATTGTTGAGGCCGTCGTAGGGGCAATGCTGCTGCGGAAATTGCTGCCGTGGTATAACCCACTGCAAAATCTGGCTGACTGGCTACGTCTCGCATTTGGCAGCGCCATCGTGCCGCCAGTATTGGGGGGCGTGCTGGTTCTCCTGCTGGTATCAGACGACGATCCGCTTAGAGCGTTTCTAATCTGGGTACTTTCCGAATCAATCGGCGCACTGGCGCTAGTACCGCTAGGCTTGTTATTTAAGCCACATTACCTGCTCCGTCACCGTGATCCACGGCTGTTGTTTGAAACACTATTAACATTAGCCATCACGCTGACGTTAAGCTGGCTCTCGATGCTATATCTACCGTGGCCTTTTACTTTCATTATTGTGCTGCTGATGTGGAGCGCCGTGCGCCTGCCACGGATGGAAGCCTTTTTGATCTTCCTCACCACTGTGATGATGGTGTCGCTGATGATGGCGGCCGATCCGACTTTACTCGCCACGCCGCGAACCTACTTGATGAGTCACGTACCGTGGCTGCCATTTTTACTGATCCTGCTGCCCGCCAACATCATGACCATGGTGATGTACGCCTTTCGCGCTGAACGCAAGCATATTTCAGAAAGCGAAACCCGCTTTCGTAACGCTATGGAATATTCCGCCATCGGCATGGCATTAGTGGGCACCGAGGGGCAATGGCTGCAATCCAACAAAGCTCTATGCCAGTTTCTCGGTTACAGCCAGGAAGAGTTGCGCGCCCTCACCTTCCAGCAACTTACCTGGCCGGAAGATCTCAATAAAGATCTACAACACGTTGAGAAGCTAATTAGCGGTGAAATAAATACCTACTCGATGGAGAAACGTTATTACAACCGTAATGGCGACGTTGTCTGGGCGCTGCTTGCCGTCTCGCTGGTGCGCCACACCGATGGCACGCCGCTCTACTTTATTGCGCAGATTGAAGACATAAACGATCTTAAACGCACCGAACAGATTAACAAACGCCTGATGGAGCGGATAACGCTGGCTAACGAAGCAGGTGGGATTGGCATCTGGGAGTGGGAACTGAAGCCGGATATTTTTAGTTGGGATAAGCGGATGTTCGAGCTATATGAAATTTCACCACATATCAAACCGAACTGGCAGGTGTGGTATGACTGCGTGCTGCCGGAAGATCGCCAACACGCCGAAAAAGTGATTCGTGATTCATTACAGGCTCGCTTGCCCTTTAAGCTGGAATTTCGCATCACCGTGAAAGACGGTATTCGTCATATCCGCGCCCTCGCCAATCGGGTGCTGAATAAAGAAGGCGAAGTCGAACGATTGCTCGGTATTAATATTGATATGACCGAAGTGAAACAGCTGAACGAGGCGCTGTTTCAGGAAAAAGAGCGCCTGCACATTACGCTGGATTCCATCGGCGAAGCCGTGGTCTGTATTGATATGGCGATGAAAATTACCTTTATGAATCCGGTTGCCGAGAAGATGAGCGGCTGGACACAAGAAGAGGCGTTGGGCGTTCCACTATTAACGGTGTTGCAAATTACATTTGGCGACAATGGGCCGTTAATGGAGAACATTTACAGTGCCGACACCTCGCGTTCCGCTATTGAACAAGATGTCGTTCTCCACTGCCGCAGCGGTGGCAGCTACGACGTCCATTACAGCATTACGCCGTTAAGTACTCTGGACGGCAGCAATATTGGTTCGGTACTGGTCATTCAGGATGTGACTGAGTCACGCAAAATGCTGCGCCAGCTTAGTTATAGCGCCTCCCATGATGCCCTGACGCATCTCACTAACCGTGCCAGTTTTGAAAAACAACTGCGAATACTGCTGCAAACGGTAAGCAGCACGCATCATCGACATGCACTGGTGTTTATCGATCTTGATCATTTTAAAGCGGTGAATGACAGCGCCGGGCACGCGGCGGGCGATGCTTTACTGCGCGAACTGGCATCGTTGATGCTGAGTATGCTGCGCTCCAGCGACGTGCTGGCGCGACTCGGCGGTGATGAATTTGGTCTGTTGCTACCGGACTGTAATGTTGAAAGTGCCCGCTTTATCGCCACACGCATTATCAGTGCGATTAATGACTACCACTTTATGTGGGAAGGCCGTGTGCATCGGGTAGGTGCCAGCGCAGGGATTACCCTGATCGATGACAGCAATCATCAGGCGGCAGACGTGATGTCGCAGGCCGATATCGCCTGTTATGCTTCGAAAAATGGTGGACGCGGTCGGGTGACGGTTTACGAACCACAGCAAACTGCTAAACATAGCGAACGGGCGGTGATGTCACTCGATGAACAGTGGCGGATGATCAAAGAGAATCAACTGATGATGATCGCCCACGGCGTCGCTTCACCGCGAATCCCGGATACGCGTAATTTGTGGCTGATTTCGCTTAAGCTCTGGAGTAGTGAAGGTGAGATTATTGATGAACTGGCATTTCGTCGTAGCTTCAGCGATCCGGCGCTCAATCACGCCCTTGATCGTCGGATATTACATGAGTTTTTCCAGCAGACAGCAAAAGCGGTTGCCAGTAAAGGCTTAAGCATCGCCCTCCCCCTTTCCGTTGCCGGGTTAAGCAGCGCCCCGCTGGTGGATAAACTGCTTGCGCAACTGGAAAGTAGCCCCCTACCATCGCGGTTATTACATCTGATTATTCCGGCTGAAGCAATTTTCGACCACGCAGAAAATATGCATAAATTGCGGCTGGCAGGCTGCCGGATCGTGCTCAGTCAGGTAGGGCGCGATCTGCAGCTCTTCAACACACTGAAAGCAAATATGGCGGATTATCTACTGCTCGACGGTGAGTTATGCGCCAGCGTACAGGGTAATTTGATGGATGAGATGCTGATATCGATCATTCAGGGTCATGCCCAGCGACTGGGGGTGAAGACCATCGCGGGGCCAGTAGCGTTGCCGCTGGTGATGGATACGCTTTCCGGCATGGGTGTTGATCTGATTTATGGCGATGTCATTGCCGACGCTCAACCTCTGGATTTGCTGGTTAATAGCAGTTATTTCGCGATTAACTGAGTATTGCCTGATGCGACGCTGACGCGTCTTATCAGGCTTACAATTCGCTCATTCCCCAGGCTGGATAAGACGACCAGCATCATACTTCTTCTGGGTGCCAGCCTTCCGTATACCAGATATGCAACAGCGCATAAGAACGCCAGGGTTTCCAGCGTTCGGCATAACGGCGGATTTGTGCCGGCGTCATTCCTGGAAATCGCTGTTTAATCAAATAATCATCCGGCAGGAAAACATCTTTCGCTTGCCAGCCACGCAAGGCGAAATAATTCGCCGTCCAGCGCCCAATTCCAGGAAATGTTTGTAGCGTTTTCATCGCTTGCTCAACGTCGCCCGACATTGTCATCGGTAAGGAGCCATCCAGTGCCGCATTGGCTAAATGAATCAGCGCCTCTGCCCGTTTCAACGGCATCCCCAACCCTTTTAGTGCCATCGGGTCGGCTGCTGCCAGTCGTTGAGGTGTGGGAAAGCAGACATATTCAGGCAAATCATCCAGCCGTTCGCCATAAAGCTGCGCCACTTTGGCGGTCAGTTTTGCCGCCATCGTTACACTCACCAGTTGGCCTAAAATTGCGCGTACGCCCTGCTCAAAAGCATCAACACAGCCTGGTAAACGCAATCCGGGTCGCGCCGCGCCTAATTCGCCCAATACACCGTTAACAATCTGCGGATTACATTGCAGATCAAACAGGCGGCTCATTTTCGCCAGGCACTCGGTCGCCACCGGTTCTAATCCCGAACTTACGTTCACTTGCAACGTATTATTTTTGCCATCAGGAACCACCGTTATCACGCCGCGATGTTCGCCCACCGCCAGACTACGGGCATAATAATTGTCCGCAACTGTTTCCACTCCACTCACCGCACGAGCGGCAAGAAATCCCAACATCCACGACCAGTCATACGGCGGCTGCCAGTTCAGGGTATACATCGCATCTCCTTTTTTATCCGCTTTCAGCATAAACGTTATTCAGACGCTGTGCTTTGCTTTCATATTCCGGTTGTCGCGACGGCAACATTTCGCTAAAGTCACGCCCCTTCTTCACCGGCATGGGGATTATTTCGTGTTTATTGGTTTTGATTACGGTACAGCAAACTGTTCAGTGGCGGTGATGCGCGACGGTAAACCGCAGATGTTGAAAATGGAAAATGACAGCACGCTGCTGCCCTCGATGCTTTGTGCACCAACGCGTGAAGCAGTAAGCGAGTGGCTGTACCGCCATCATGATGTTCCGGCAAACGATGATGAAACGCAGGCGCTGTTACGTCGGGCGATTCGTTATAACCGCGAAGAAGATATCGACGTCACGGCGAAAAGCGTGCAGTTCGGTCTTTCCTCACTGGCGCAGTACATTGATGATCCGGAGGAAGTGTGGTTTGTGAAATCACCGAAATCGTTCCTCGGTGCCAGCGGGTTAAAACCGCAGCAGGTGGCGCTATTTGAGGATCTGGTCTGCGCAATGATGTTGCACATTCGCCAACAAGCGCAGGCGCAACTGCCAGAAACAATTACCCAGGCGGTCATTGGTCGCCCAATCAACTTCCAGGGATTGGGCGGAGATGAAGCAAACGCCCAGGCGCAAGGGATTCTGGAACGTGCGGCGAAGCGTGCCGGGTTTAAGGATGTGGTATTTCAGTACGAGCCGGTAGCGGCAGGGCTGGATTACGAAGCCACCTTACAGGAAGAAAAACGGGTGCTGGTGGTGGATATCGGCGGTGGTACTACTGACTGTTCCTTACTGCTAATGGGGCCGCAGTGGCGTTCGCGTCTCGATCGTGAAGCCAGCCTGTTGGGTCACAGTGGTTGCCGTATTGGCGGTAACGATCTGGATATCGCGCTGGCATTTAAACACCTGATGCCGCTGCTGGGCATGGGGGGCGAAACCGAAAAAGGTATCGCCCTACCGATCCTGCCGTGGTGGAATGCAGTTGCCATCAACGACGTACCTGCGCAGAGTGATTTCTACAGTAGCGCCAACGGTCGCCTGCTTAACGATCTGGTACGCGATGCCCGCGAGCCGGAGAAAGTCGCCCTGTTGCAGAAAGTCTGGCGGCAACGTTTAAGTTATCGGCTGGTGCGCAGCGCGGAAGAGTGCAAAATTGCCCTTTCAAGCGCAGCGGAAACCCGCGCGTCGCTGCCGTTTATCCGTGACGAACTGGCAACGTTGATTAGCCAGCATGGACTGGAAAGTGCCCTCAACCAGCCGCTGGCGCGGATTCTGGAACAAGTGCAACTGGCGCTGGATAACGCCCAGGAAAAACCAGACGTCATCTATCTGACCGGTGGTAGCGCCCGATCGCCGCTGATTAAAAAAGCACTGGCGGAACAGCTGCCGGGCATCCCGATTGCAGGTGGCGACGACTTTGGTTCCGTTACTGCCGGGCTGGCGCGCTGGGCTGAAGTAGTATTTCGTTAAATAAGAAATGGCTCAGCAGCGGCTTAAATCTGCCTGAGCCTGAGCCAGTTTCTCTGCCGCCTGACGTAACGGTTCCATCAACGGCATGGTTCGTGCGGGAGCATGAAGGCGGAATCGCTGTAACTCTGCCGCACCCTCTGTCAACGCAGATTCCAGCCGATGACGTTTAGCGGTCATTTTCGCCATTACCGCTTGTCTGTCTGCCGGCGTTACTGCTTCGTTCGGCCTGAATACAAAACGGCGTTCGCAACTGGCTTTCCAGTCGATAACCGCCTGAGTCAGATGGTCGCCAAATCCTTTCACTTGCTTAACGCCGCGCCGGGTCACATCTGCCGCTGTTTCGATACCAAAGGACCGTAACGCCGCTTTACGCGCGGAACCAACGCCGGGAATAGAAGCAACATCAATAAAAAACCCCTCCAGAAACTTCTGCTTCTGGCGTTCCCTTGCGGTGTTGTGAAGTGCTGCCAGAGCGCGTTTTTCTTCTTCCGGCAATCCCAAAAGCTCATCCTTCATTTTTTCAAGCATCGTTCGTTTGGTGATAAAACCTTCCAGCCCACCCACCTGCTGGATCTGGCTGACTAAATGGTCATAGTCCATTTTCGCGCGATTAAAAGCCTCACGTCGTCGCTGGACTTCTGCTTTGTACGCTTTGCTTGCAAGGCTGCCAATAATCCAGATAGCCGCCAACACAGGAACCAAAATGATATAACGCGGTTCCGCCTGAAGACCGCAAAGCAGCAGCGATAACGCTGACAGCGCGATCTCAATCAGAATGATGTATTCACGCCGTAACAGGCCTAAAGGAAGCGGCCTGCCAGCAGCCTGGAAATGAGCGGGTAATGGTAACTGTAGTGCTGGCGGTGGCACTGACGCCATCACCATCGCCCAGACTTTTGCCAGCACAAAATCCCCGCCTGTGGTAATGACCTCTTCGCTGAGATCAATAAAATAGATAACACCTTGATTATCCAGCGTACACCACGGGCAGTCGGTCAAATGACCGGGGTAAACATGCATTACTGAAGCAGTACATTTCTTTAACTGTTGGCGTAGAGAATCCAGTGCCGCTACCCACGCTTTTGCCGTCGGACGCGCGCTCGCCACGCCACTTTCAGTGAACGCCTGCTGAAACATGACTTCAACATCACTCGGTAACATCGACAGCGGAATCGATCGTGGCGGCGGTTTTAAGCCACGTCGCTGATTGTCTGATGCATAGGCATAACGGAAATGGGCAATATCCGTCTCCAGCGCATTACCCGCTTCAGAGATAAGCGGCACACCGGAATAAGGGTGACGCCCACCAAACAAGACGTGAAAAATCAGCAACGCAAGGCCAAAATTATCGTGATTTACGGTGCGCTCAAAGCCGACAAATGACGGTAAGGCTTGCAACTCTGGCGGCGTAAAATGCGACACGCCGACTTCGCATAAATGCAGCGTGCCATTGGCGTTAATCTGAAAGGAGTCACTATCGATAAGCACCACTTTGCTGTCGCAGCCCACCATAAAGCTGTTCTGGTTGACGTCACCCACGACATGCCCGTGCTCATGCACCGTAGCAAAAGATGCCGCTATATTGCGCGCAACATAGAGTAGAAAATCCCACGCACAATGAGGATAACGTTGACGACGATGTGCCGGGCTATAGATCATATGAATCGGTTCTTTACCAGAAACTTTTGGCATCATAAAACCGATAACTTTTCCGTCTCGTCCACCGTGAAGCGTTGTCTGCGGCCAGGCAACATAATTCAACAACTGCGCGTCGGCTGTCGCGGCCATAAAGGTGAGTTTGTCCTGTTTTAAGGCGGGTGGCGGTGTGTGATAAATCTTGACGACGCTATCGACAAACTCATTGATATCATAAACCGCGCCTTCGCCACCTTTGCCTAATTCATGACCTGGCGTCACGCAATCGCCAGCTGCGGTATATATAGTTGATTTCACGGCAACCACATGGCCAGCGCCAGCGTTTTATCATCATCGGTGCGTTCATTCACTGCGGGGCAGGACAAAAATTGCTTTAGCAAATCTGGCAATATATCGCGTTGTTCTGACGTCGCTGATTCCAGCCCATTGAAAAATGGCGCAAAAAAAGGTACATGGGGAGAATTTTCCAGCATATTTAATGCCAGCCGCTGAATACCATCCGTAAATGCAGCCACTTTTATCACCTGCGCATCGCAACTGTAAGTCTCAAGGCGCGTGACAGCATCTTCATCAGTAATGAAGTAGGTCATATTGGCATATTCGCCATTCATCGGCGTTAGTGGTAGCTGTAGCCCTTCACCAAAATCCACCACCACGCCACCATCGCCAATCTGCATAAGCAATGTGCCGGTCGCTGATGATATAACGCCCAAAAAAGTACAGGAAAAATCACGAACCGCCAGTTCTTCAGCTTGTGCACGGGCAGTAATACGGTGGCGAATTGCCAGCACAATATCTGTCGCAAGCACATCATTCAGACCACATTCACCCCCCTGTACTTTTTGCATCATAAACGCCATCGCTTCATTGACGGCGAGCGTCGCGCCTTCGCCACCCTGCGAAACGCTACCTGCGCCATCGGCAAGAAACATCACCAGTAACGGTTGTTGGTCGTTTATCCAGACAACCTGCATCTGGCAGGCATCCTGGCAAGGTAAGTCAGAGCTGATATGCGACGTTCCGACGGCTGATGAATAGACCAGACGCCAGCTCACACTGACGTCCAGCCTTTTGGCGCTTCCAGTACAACTTCCGTTCCCGGCGTGGAGCGGGAAACCGAACGTAGCGAACTGGATAACCAGCTAAACAGTTCACGGAATTGTAATCCCTGCAACGGCAAAGGCTGACGGACGCTAATTTGTGCCAGAGTATTCATATCAGCCCCCTGAACACCGATGGTAAAGAAGGCAAACTTCTTATCTTCTTCTCCCTGAAACACTTTACTGGCAGCAGCCTGCCACTCATCGGTTGGCGCGCCATCGGTGATCAAGAAAATCCACGGGCGATAATACGAAATACCATTTGCACGGTACTCACGTTTCCGCTCCTCAACCATATTCAGGGCTTTGGTAATTGCAGCGCCCATTGGCGTATCGCCCTGAGCAAACAAGATGGGCGGGAAAAAGTTAGCGACGCTGGTAAATGGTTGTTCCACATGCACCGGGCCGAAAGTCACAATGCCGAGTTCCACTCTTTTTAAGGCCAGCGGATCGGCAAGCAGTTCATCGCGAAAGGTCACCAATCCTGCGTTAAGTTCGTTAATGGGTCTACCGCTCATCGAGCCAGAAACATCCAGCAGCAAAATACAGGGGCAACGTGGTTCCGGGTTACTGGCAAAATCGCTGGTGGCAAAGGTGATTTGTTCGCTCATAAGAAATCCTTTCTTAGAGAATTATTGAGATTCGGTATCATACCGAGAGCAATAATAAATTAAGAGCAAGCGAAGATACTTTCAGAATTAAGCCCGGCGGCGCAGATAAGTTTGCTATTCGCCTCGCAAGAACGTGGGCTTCAGATTGACAATAAGGGTGGAGTAACATAAGTTCAGGAGTGAGGGTAGAGCGGGGTTTCCCCCGCCCTGGTAGTCTTAGTATGCTGGGTAGCTAATCACTAAGAGCACCACGATGATGAGTAGCTTCATCATGACCCTTTCCTTATTTAAGGCCCCTTCCTCGGGAGGGGCTTTCCCGTTTCAGCGTCCCGCTGAAATCTTCGGCTTACCTCCTTTCGCCATGTACGCAGTGTATCGCTAACTTGCAGAGAAAATAGTTTCCTGAGTCATTACTGGATCCGCGCTCGCAAATTGCACCACCATTCAGACTATTCGCGAAACTGTTTCATAATTCCTCCATTTTTCTCCCTTATTGGCTGGCTACACTAGTAACATTGCGCGAAACGTTTCAGGAAGAGAAACTCTTAACGATGAAAGACAGTTATAAATCCCGTTGGGTAATCGTGGTGGTTATCGCCGCCATCGCCGCATTCTGGTTCTGGCAAGGCCGCAATGAACCCCAGAGCGCAGCCCCAGGTGCGACGAAACAAGCACAGCAGCCGCCAGCGGGTGGTCGCCGTGGTATGCGTTCCGGCCCTTTAGCACCAGTACAGGCGGCAACCGCCATTGAACAGGCCGTTCCGCGTTATCTCACCGGGCTTGGCACTATTACCGCCGCTAATACTGTTACGGTGCGCAGCCGCGTGGACGGTCAGTTGATGGCGTTGCATTTCCAGGAAGGCCAACAGGTCAAAGCAGGTGATTTACTGGCAGAGATTGATCCCAGCCAGTTCAAAGTTGCACTGGCTCAGGCACAAGGACAACTGGCAAAAGATAAAGCCACGCTTGCCAACGCGCGCCGTGATTTGGCGCGTTATCAACAACTGGCAAAAACCAATCTCGTTTCCCGTCAGGAACTGGACGCCCAACAGGCGCTGGTCAGTGAAACCGAAGGCACCATTAAGGCTGATGAAGCGAGCGTCGCCAGCGCGCAGCTGCAACTCGACTGGAGCCGTATTACCGCGCCAGTCGATGGTCGCGTTGGTCTCAAGCAGGTTGATGTCGGTAACCAAATCTCCAGTGGTGATACCACCGGGATTGTGGTGATCACCCAGACGCATCCTATCGATTTGCTCTTCACCCTGCCGGAAAGCGATATCGCCACCGTTGTGCAGGCACAAAAAGCCGGAAAACCGCTGGTGGTAGAAGCCTGGGATCGCACCAACTCGAAGAAGTTAAGTGAGGGTACGCTGTTAAGTCTCGATAACCAAATCGATACCACTACTGGCACCATTAAAGTAAAAGCACGCTTTAATAATCAGGATGATGCGCTGTTTCCCAACCAGTTTGTTAACGCGCGCATGTTAGTCGACACCGAACAAAACGCCGTGGTGATCCCAACCGCCGCCCTGCAAATGGGCAACGAAGGCCACTTTGTCTGGGTGCTGAATAGCGAAAACAAGGTCAGCAAACATCTGGTGACGCCGGGCATTCAGGACAGTCAGAAAGTGGTGATCCGCGCGGGTATTTCCGCAGGCGATCGCGTAGTGACAGACGGCATTGATCGCCTGACCGAAGGAGCGAAAGTGGAAGTGGTGGAAGCTCAGAGCGCCACCGCACCGGAAGAGAAAGCCACCAGCCGCGAATACGCGAAAAAAGGAGCGCGTTCCTGATGCAGGTGTTACCTCCGAGCAGCACAGGCGGCCCGTCGCGCCTGTTTATTATGCGTCCTGTCGCCACCACGCTGCTGATGGTGGCGATCTTACTCGCCGGGATTATCGGCTATCGCGCCCTGCCCGTTTCGGCGCTGCCGGAAGTGGACTACCCGACTATTCAGGTGGTCACGCTCTACCCCGGCGCCAGCCCGGATGTCATGACCTCTGCCGTTACCGCGCCGCTCGAACGCCAGTTTGGGCAGATGTCTGGCCTGAAACAGATGTCGTCGCAGAGTTCCGGCGGTGCGTCAGTTATCACCTTGCAGTTCCAGCTAACATTACCGCTGGATGTCGCCGAGCAGGAAGTGCAGGCCGCGATTAACGCCGCCACTAACCTGTTGCCGGGCGACCTGCCTAACCCACCGGTTTACAGCAAAGTAAACCCGGCAGATCCACCGATTATGACGCTTGCCGTCACCTCAACCGCCATGCCGATGACGCAGGTGGAAGATATGGTGGAAACCCGCGTCGCGCAGAAAATCTCGCAGATTTCCGGCGTCGGCCTGGTGACGCTTTCCGGCGGTCAGCGTCCGGCTGTTCGCGTCAAACTTAACGCCCAGGCGATTGCCGCCCTCGGCCTGACCAGCGAAACCGTGCGCACCGCCATTACTGGCGCTAACGTTAACTCAGCCAAAGGTAGCCTCGACGGCCCTTCACGCGCAGTCACGCTGTCGGCGAACGACCAGATGCAATCGGCCGAAGAGTATCGCCAGCTAATTATTGCCTACCAGAACGGCGCGCCGATTCGTCTGGGTGATGTCGCAACCGTTGAGCAAGGTGCAGAAAACAGCTGGCTCGGCGCGTGGGCGAACAAAGAACAGGCCATTGTGATGAATGTTCAGCGCCAGCCCGGTGCTAACATTATCTCCACCGCCGACAGCATCCGGCAGATGCTGCCACAGCTCACCGAAAGTCTGCCGAAATCGGTGAAGGTAACGGTACTTTCTGACCGCACCACCAATATTCGCGCATCCGTCGATGATACTCAGTTTGAATTGATGATGGCTATCGCGCTGGTAGTCATGATTATCTACCTGTTTTTACGCAATATTCCGGCGACCATCATTCCCGGTGTTGCCGTGCCGCTGTCGTTAATCGGCACTTTTGCGGTTATGGTGTTTCTCGATTTTTCGATCAATAACCTGACGCTGATGGCGTTAACTATCGCCACCGGATTCGTGGTCGATGACGCCATCGTGGTGATCGAAAACATTTCCCGCTATATCGAAAAAGGCGAAAAACCGTTGGCGGCGGCGCTCAAAGGCGCGGGTGAAATCGGCTTTACCATTATCTCGCTGACCTTCTCGCTGATTGCGGTGTTGATCCCACTGCTGTTTATGGGCGATATCGTCGGGCGATTGTTCCGCGAGTTTGCCATTACCCTGGCGGTAGCAATTTTGATCTCAGCCGTGGTGTCGCTGACCCTGACGCCGATGATGTGCGCGCGGATGCTCAGCCAAGAGTCGCTGCGTAAACAAAACCGCTTCTCCCGCGCCTCGGAAAAAATGTTCGACGGGATAATCGCCGCCTATGGTCGGGGGCTTGCGAAGGTGCTGAATCATCCGTGGCTGACCTTAAGCGTGGCGCTCAGCACCCTGCTGCTTAGTGTGCTGCTGTGGGTGTTCATTCCGAAAGGCTTCTTCCCGGTGCAGGACAACGGCATTATTCAGGGCACCCTGCAGGCACCGCAATCCAGCTCCTTTGCCAATATGGCCCAGCGGCAACGCCAGGTTGCGGACGTGATTTTGCAGGATCCGGCGGTGCAAAGTTTGACCTCATTTGTTGGCGTTGATGGCACTAACCCGTCGCTGAATAGTGCGCGTTTGCAGATCAACCTCAAACCGTTGGATGAACGTGATGACCGGGTGCAAAAAGTCATCGCCCGTCTGCAAACGGCGGTGGATAAAGTGCCGGGCGTCGATCTCTTCTTGCAACCAACGCAGGACCTGACCATCGATACTCAGGTCAGCCGCACCCAGTACCAGTTTACCTTGCAGGCCACGTCACTGGATGCGCTCAGTACCTGGGTGCCGCAGCTCATGGAAAAACTCCAGCAACTGCCACAGCTTTCTGATGTCTCCAGCGACTGGCAGGACAAAGGGCTGGTGGCGTATGTCAATGTTGATCGCGACAGCGCCAGCCGTCTGGGGATCAGCATGGCGGATGTCGATAACGCCCTGTACAACGCGTTCGGTCAGCGGCTGATTTCCACTATTTATACTCAGGCCAACCAGTATCGCGTGGTGCTGGAGCACAACACTGAAAATACCCCAGGGCTGGCGGCGCTGGATACCATTCGCCTGACCAGCAGCGATGGCGGCGTGGTGCCACTCAGTTCGATTGCCAAAATTGAGCAGCGTTTTGCGCCGCTCTCCATCAACCATCTGGATCAGTTCCCGGTAACGACCATCTCCTTTAACGTGCCGGATAACTATTCGCTGGGCGATGCGGTGCAGGCGATTATGGACACCGAGAAGACGCTGAATCTGCCGGTGGATATCACCACGCAGTTCCAGGGTAGCACCCTCGCCTTCCAGTCGGCGCTGGGCAGCACTGTCTGGCTGATTGTCGCGGCGGTGGTGGCGATGTATATCGTGCTCGGCATTTTGTACGAAAGCTTTATTCATCCAATCACCATTCTCTCGACGCTGCCCACGGCAGGTGTGGGTGCATTGCTGGCGTTACTGATTGCCGGTAGTGAACTGGATGTGATTGCCATTATCGGCATTATTTTGCTGATCGGTATCGTAAAGAAAAACGCCATCATGATGATCGACTTCGCGCTGGCTGCCGAGCGCGAGCAAGGCATGTCGCCGCGCGATGCCATTTACCAGGCTTGTCTGCTGCGTTTTCGTCCGATCCTGATGACCACCCTGGCGGCTCTGCTTGGCGCTTTGCCGCTGATGTTGAGTACCGGGGTCGGAGCGGAACTGCGTCGTCCGTTAGGTATCGGCATGGTCGGTGGTCTGGTTGTCAGCCAGGTGCTGACGCTGTTTACCACGCCGGTGATTTATTTGCTGTTCGACCGTCTGGCATTGTGGGCAAAAAGCCGCTTTGCCCGTCATGAAGAGGAGGCGTAAGTGAAGTTTTTTGCCCTCTTCATTTACCGCCCGGTGGCGACGATTTTACTGTCGGTTGCCATTACCCTGTGCGGCATACTGGGCTTCCGTATGCTGCCGGTCGCCCCGCTGCCGCAGGTCGATTTTCCGGTGATTATGGTCAGCGCCTCGCTGCCTGGGGCGTCGCCAGAGACAATGGCTTCTTCCGTTGCCACGCCGCTGGAACGCTCGCTTGGGCGTATTGCCGGGGTCAGTGAAATGACCTCCAGCAGCTCGCTCGGCAGCACGCGCATTATTTTGCAGTTTGATTTTGACCGGGATATCAACGGCGCGGCGCGCGATGTGCAGGCGGCAATCAACGCCGCACAAAGTTTGCTGCCCAGCGGGATGCCCAGCCGTCCGACCTATCGCAAAGCGAACCCGTCGGATGCGCCAATTATGATCCTGACGCTCACATCCGATACTTATTCCCAGGGTGAATTGTACGATTTCGCCTCGACGCAGCTGGCACCGACAATTGCGCAAATCGACGGTGTCGGTGATGTCGATGTCGGCGGCAGCTCGCTACCTGCGGTGCGCGTCGGGCTGAATCCGCAGGCGCTGTTTAATCAGGGCGTATCGCTGGACGATGTGCGCACCACCATCAGCAATGCCAACGTGCGTAAACCGCAAGGGGCGCTGGAAGATAGCACTCACCGCTGGCAGATCCAGACCAACGATGAACTAAAAACCGCCGCTGAATATCAGCCACTGATTATTCATTACAACAACGGCGGCGCGGTTCGTCTGGGCGATGTGGCGACGGTGACCGACTCGGTGCAGGATGTGCGCAACGCCGGGATGACCAACGCCAAACCGGCTATTTTGCTGATGATCCGCAAACTGCCGGAAGCCAATATTATCCAGACGGTAGACAGCATCCGGGCAAAATTACCGGAGTTGCAGGAGACCATTCCGGCGGCGATTGATCTGCAAATTGCCCAGGATCGCTCCCCCACCATTCGCGCCTCGCTGGAAGAAGTCGAGCAAACGCTGATCATCTCGGTGGCGCTGGTGATTCTGGTGGTCTTCTTGTTCCTGCGCTCAGGTCGCGCCACCATTATTCCTGCCGTTGCGGTGCCGGTTTCGCTGATTGGTACGTTTGCGGCGATGTACCTGTGCGGATTCAGTCTCAATAATCTTTCGTTAATGGCGCTCACCATTGCTACTGGTTTCGTGGTGGATGACGCCATCGTAGTGCTGGAAAACATTGCCCGTCATCTGGAAGCGGGGATGAAACCGCTACAGGCCGCGCTGCAAGGTACTCGCGAAGTCGGCTTTACGGTGCTGTCGATGAGTCTGTCACTGGTGGCGGTGTTCCTGCCGCTGCTGTTGATGGGCGGATTGCCGGGCCGACTGTTACGCGAGTTTGCCGTGACGCTTTCTGTCGCCATTGGTATTTCGTTGCTGGTTTCTCTGACATTAACGCCGATGATGTGCGGCTGGATGCTAAAAGCCAGCAAGCCGCGTGAACAAACACGGCTACGCGGTTTTGGTCGCATGCTGGTTGCGCTGCAACAAGGCTACGGCAAGTCGCTGAAATGGGTACTCAATCACACCCGTCTGGTAGGCGTGGTGCTGCTTGGCACCATTGCGCTGAATATCTGGCTGTATATCTCGATCCCGAAAACCTTCTTCCCGGAGCAGGACACCGGTGTGCTGATGGGCGGGATACAGGCGGATCAGAGCATTTCGTTTCAGGCAATGCGCGGTAAGTTGCAGGATTTTATGAAAATTATCCGTGACGATCCGGCAGTGGATAATGTCACCGGCTTTACCGGTGGTTCGCGGGTTAACAGCGGAATGATGTTTATCACGCTGAAACCACGCGACGAACGCAGCGAAACGGCGCAGCAAATTATCGACCGTCTGCGCGTGAAGCTGGCAAAAGAGCCGGGAGCGAATCTGTTCCTGATGGCGGTACAGGATATTCGCGTTGGCGGACGTCAGTCGAACGCCAGCTACCAGTACACGTTGTTATCCGACGACCTGGCGGCACTGCGCGAATGGGAGCCGAAGATCCGCAAAAAACTGGCAACGTTGCCGGAACTGGCGGACGTGAATTCCGACCAGCAGGACAACGGCGCAGAGATGAACCTAGTTTACGACCGTGACACCATGGCACGACTGGGAATCGACGTGCAGGCCGCCAACAGCCTGTTAAATAACGCCTTTGGTCAGCGGCAAATCTCGACCATTTACCAGCCGATGAACCAGTATAAAGTGGTGATGGAAGTGGATCCGCGCTATACCCAGGACATTAGCGCGCTGGAAAAAATGTTCGTCATTAATAACGAAGGCAAAGCGATCCCGCTCTCGTATTTTGCCAAATGGCAACCGGCAAACGCGCCGCTGTCGGTCAATCATCAGGGACTGTCCGCAGCCTCGACCATCTCGTTCAACCTGCCGACCGGGAAATCGCTTTCGGACGCCAGTGCGGCAATCGATCGCGCAATGACCCAGCTTGGCGTGCCTTCGACGGTGCGCGGCAGTTTTGCCGGAACGGCGCAGGTGTTCCAGGAGACGATGAACTCGCAGGTGATCCTGATTATCGCGGCGATCGCCACGGTCTATATCGTGCTGGGAATGTTGTACGAGAGCTACGTGCACCCGCTGACCATTCTCTCCACCCTGCCCTCGGCGGGCGTTGGGGCGCTGCTGGCGCTGGAACTGTTCAATGCCCCGTTCAGCCTAATCGCCCTGATAGGGATTATGTTATTAATCGGCATTGTGAAGAAAAACGCCATCATGATGGTCGATTTTGCGATCGAAGCTCAAAGGAATGGAAATCTGACGCCACAGGAAGCCATTTTCCAGGCCTGTCTGCTGCGTTTTCGCCCGATTATGATGACTACCCTCGCGGCACTGTTTGGTGCGCTGCCGCTGGTGTTGTCGGGCGGCGACGGCTCGGAACTGCGTCAACCATTGGGGATCACTATTGTCGGCGGTCTGGTAATGAGTCAGCTCCTGACGCTGTATACCACGCCGGTGGTGTATCTCTTTTTCGACCGTCTGCGGCTGCGTTTTTCGCGAAAATCTAAAGAAACGGTAACCGAGTAAATGACAGATCTTCCCGACAGCACCCGCTGGCAATTGTGGATTGTGGCTTTCGGCTTCTTTATGCAGTCGCTGGATACCACCATCGTCAACACCGCGCTTCCCTCAATGGCGCAAAGCCTGGGGGAAAGCCCGCTGCATATGCACATGGTCATTGTCTCTTATGTACTGACCGTGGCGGTGATGCTGCCCGCCAGCGGCTGGCTGGCGGACAAAGTCGGCGTGCGCAATATTTTCTTTACCGCTATCGTGCTATTTACCCTCGGTTCGCTGTTTTGCGCGCTTTCCGGCACGCTGAATGAACTGTTGCTGGCACGCGCGTTACAGGGCGTTGGCGGTGCGATGATGGTGCCGGTCGGCAGATTGACGGTGATGAAAATCGTACCGCGCGAGCAATATATGGCGGCGATGACCTTTGTCACGCTGCCCGGTCAGGTCGGCCCACTCCTCGGTCCGGCGCTCGGCGGTCTGCTGGTGGAGTACGCGTCGTGGCACTGGATCTTTTTGATCAACATTCCGGTGGGGATTATCGGTGCGATCGCCACGCTAATGTTAATGCCAAACTACACCATGCAGACGCGGCGCTTCGATCTCTCCGGCTTTCTGTTGCTGGCGGTGGGCATGGCGGTGTTAACACTGGCGCTGGATGGCAGTAAAGGCACAGGACTTTCGCCGCTGGCGATTGCCGGCCTGGTGGCGGTTGGCGTAGTGGCACTGGTGCTTTATCTGCTGCACGCCAGAAATAACAACCGCGCCCTTTTCAGTCTGAACCTGTTCCGCACCCGCACCTTTTCGCTGGGTCTGGCGGGAAGTTTTGCCGGACGTATTGGCAGCGGTATGTTGCCCTTTATGACGCCGGTTTTCTTGCAGATTGGCCTCGGTTTCTCGCCGTTCCATGCCGGACTGATGATGATCCCGATGGTGCTCGGCAGCATGGGAATGAAGCGGATTGTGGTGCAGGTGGTTAACCGCTTTGGTTATCGCCGGGTACTGGTGGCCACCACGCTGGGTCTGTCGTTGGTCACGCTGCTGTTTATGACCACCGCGCTGCTTGGCTGGTACTACGTTTTGCCGTTCGTTCTGTTTTTACAAGGGATGGTCAACTCAACGCGTTTCTCCTCCATGAACACCCTGACACTAAAAGATCTACCAGACAATCTGGCCAGCAGCGGCAACAGCCTGCTGTCGATGATTATGCAATTGTCGATGAGCATCGGTGTGACCATCGCCGGGCTGCTGCTGGGGCTTTTTGGCTCCCAACATGTCAGCGTTGACAGCGGCACCACACAAACCGTCTTTATGTACACCTGGCTTAGCATGGCGTTTCTCATCGCCCTTCCGGCGTTCATCTTTGCCAGGGTTCCGAACGATACGCATCAAAACGTGGCTATTTCGCGGAGAAAAAGGAGCGCGCAATGAAGTTCTGGCGACCCGGCATTACCGGCAAACTGTTTCTGGCGATCTTCGCCACCTGCATTGTGTTATTGATCACGATGCACTGGGCGGTACGTATCAGTTTTGAGCGCGGCTTTATCGATTACATTAAGCATGGTAATGAACAGCGGCTGCAAATGCTCGGAGATGCACTTGGCGAGCAGTACGCCCAGCACGGTAACTGGCGCTTTCTGCGTAATAACGATCGTTTTGTATTTCAGATACTGCGCTCATTTGAACATGATAATAATGAAGACAAACCGGGTCCCGGTATGCCGCCACACGGCTGGCGTACTCAGTTCTGGGTGGTTGATCAAAACAACAAAGTGCTGGTTGGCCCACGCTCTCCCATTCCACTGGACGGTACACGGCGCCCTATTCTGGTCAATGGTGTTGAAGTTGGCGCGGTGATCGCCTCACCCGTTGAACGGTTAACCCGCAATACCGATATCAATTTCGATAAACAACAGCGGCAAACCAGTTGGCTGATTGTCGCTTTATCTACCTTACTGGCGGCGCTGGCGACATTCCCACTGGCGCGCGGTTTGCTGGCTCCAGTGAAACGACTGGTGGATGGCACGCACAAACTTGCGGCGGGCGATTTTACCACTCGCGTGACGCCCACCAGCGAAGATGAATTAGGAAAACTGGCTCAGGACTTTAACCAGCTCGCCAGCACGCTGGAGAAAAACCAACAGATGCGCCGCGATTTTATGGCTGATATCTCTCACGAACTGCGCACGCCTTTAGCAGTACTGCGCGGGGAACTGGAAGCCATTCAGGATGGTGTGCGTAAATTTACGCCCGAGACAGTGGCGTCTTTACAGGCGGAGGTCGGTACACTGACCAAACTGGTGGATGACCTGCACCAACTGTCGATGTCAGATGAAGGTGCTCTCGCCTATCAAAAAGCGCCTGTGGATCTGATCCCGCTGCTGGAAGTGGCGGGCGGCGCGTTTCGTGAACGATTCGCCAGTCGTGGCCTGAAGCTGCAATTTTCCCTGCCGGATAGCATCACCGTCTTTGGCGATCGCGACCGTTTAATGCAGTTATTCAATAATTTACTGGAAAACAGTCTACGTTACACAGACAGCGGCGGCAGCCTGCAAATCTCTGCCGAACAGCGCGACAAAACGGTACGTCTGACTTTTGCCGACAGTGCGCCGGGCGTCAGCGACGAACAACTGCAAAAATTGTTTGAGCGTTTTTACCGCACCGAAGGTTCCCGGAACCGTGCCAGCGGCGGTTCCGGCCTGGGACTGGCGATTTGCCTTAACATTGTTGAAGCGCACAATGGTCGCATTGTTGCCACTCATTCGCCTTTTGGTGGGGTAAGCATTACAGTAGAGTTACCGCTGGAACGGGATTTACAGAGAGATGTATGACTGAATTACCTATCGACGAAAACACGCCACGAATTTTGATCGTGGAAGATGAACCGAAGCTGGGGCAGTTGCTCATTGATTATCTGCGTGCTGCGAGCTATGCGCCGACCCTTATCAGTCACGGCGATCAGGTACTGCCCTACGTGCGCCAGACCCCACCGGCTCTGATCCTGTTGGATCTGATGCTACCAGGCACTGATGGTCTGACACTTTGCCGGGAAATTCGTCGTTTTTCCGATGTCCCCATCGTGATGGTTACGGCAAAAATCGAAGAAATCGACCGTTTGCTGGGGCTGGAGATTGGCGCCGATGACTACATCTGCAAACCGTACAGCCCACGGGAAGTGGTAGCGCGCGTTAAGACCATTTTGCGCCGCTGCAAACCGCAGCGCGAGTTGCAGCAACAGGATGCCGAAAGCCCGTTGATTATCGACGAAGGTCGTTTTCAGGCTTCATGGCGTGGCAAAATGCTTGATCTGACACCTGCAGAATTTCGCCTTTTGAAAACGCTCTCCCATGAACCGGGAAAAGTATTCTCCCGCGAGCAATTACTCAATCATCTTTATGACGATTACCGCGTGGTAACCGACCGCACCATCGACAGCCACATTAAAAACCTGCGCCGTAAACTGGAGGCGCTGGACGAAGAGCAGTCCTTTATCCGTGCCGTTTACGGTGTTGGTTACCGCTGGGAAGCTGACGCCTGTCGTATCGTTTAATATATCGTTGCCCTGGTGAGAGCTGAATTTCCTGTTTATTAACCCGTCATGCCCCTCTCTGAAAGGAGAGGGATAAAACCGTATCCGCATTCAGATTCCTGCATATTTATCAGTAATCTCCCCCACCCTTTAGAGGGTATTCCCCTGATTGGCAGTCAACTGAATATCACCCATACTTAAATCGTTACATACTGTTTTCGATACGCAATTTCAATCAAGGAGTCATTATGGCTGGTTGGTTTGAACTCAATAAGAGCAGTGAAAATCAGTTCCGGTTTGTGCTAAAAGCGGGCAATGGTGAGATCATTCTCACCAGCGAACTGTATACCTCAAAAGCCGCTGCGGAAAAGGGCATTGCCTCGGTGCAAAGCAACAGCCCGCAGGACGAACGCTATGAGAAAAAAACAGCGAGCAACGGCAAATTTTATTTCAATCTGAAAGCTGGCAATCATCAGATAATCGGTTCCAGCCAGATGTATGCCACCGCTCAATCACGCGAAGTCGGAATTGCTTCTGTAAAAACCAATGGCGCAAGTCAGAAGGTGAAAGACAATACTTAATAGTTAAGCCGGGCGCGGATAACGCGTCCGGCTTTATTTCCAATAAACACTTATTTATTGATGATTAAGATTAATCTGCGCCATTAAAACAATGGGAGGATAAGTTTCATATTAGGTGAAGGCATTTTTGTTCTTCCTTTTGAACGCCACCTTATTTATTTCCTGCAATCACCAGGGGAAATTATCGTCATTCGCATCCTTAGCCAAAACCAGGACGCTACCAGACATTTGCACTGGAGCTAAACCCACCGATTGCGCTACAATGCCCGCCCTTAAAGTGGGGGCACTCCCCTAACCGCTTCATCAGGTGGAGCGGATCTGACCTGTCATCAGAACGAGAGAATTATGTTTAAACCGGAACTCCTTTCCCCGGCGGGAACGCTGAAAAATATGCGTTACGCTTTCGCTTATGGCGCAGATGCTGTTTATGCGGGTCAGCCGCGTTACTCCCTGCGTGTGCGCAACAACGAATTCAACCACGAAAATCTTCAGCTCGGCATCAATGAAGCCCATGCGCTGGGGAAAAAGTTTTATGTCGTGGTCAACATTGCGCCGCATAACGCTAAGCTGAAAACCTTTATCCGTGACCTGAAACCGGTAGTGGAAATGGGGCCGGATGCGCTGATTATGTCCGATCCGGGGCTGATTATGCTGGTGCGTGAGCACTTCCCTGAAATGCCGATCCACCTTTCGGTGCAGGCCAACGCCGTAAACTGGGCGACGGTAAAATTCTGGCAGCAAATGGGCCTGACTCGCGTGATCCTCTCCCGCGAACTGTCGCTGGAAGAGATTGAAGAGATCCGCAATCAGGTGCCGGATATGGAACTCGAAATTTTCGTTCACGGCGCATTATGCATGGCCTACTCCGGTCGCTGCCTGCTCTCTGGCTACATCAACAAACGCGACCCGAACCAGGGCACCTGCACCAACGCCTGCCGCTGGGAGTACAACGTCCAGGAAGGCAAAGAAGATGACGTCGGCAACATCGTACACAAATACGAGCCGATTCCGGTACAAAACGTCGAACCAACGCTGGGTATCGGCGCGCCAACTGACAAAGTGTTTATGATTGAAGAAGCCCAGCGTCCGGGCGAATATATGACCGCGTTTGAAGATGAACACGGCACTTACATCATGAACTCGAAAGATCTGCGTGCCATCGCCCATGTTGAACGCCTGACTAAAATGGGTGTGCATTCGCTGAAAATCGAAGGCCGTACCAAATCTTTCTATTATTGCGCACGCACCGCGCAGGTTTATCGTAAAGCTATCGATGACGCCGCTGCAGGCAAACCGTTCGATACCAGCCTGCTGGAAACTCTGGAAGGTCTGGCGCATCGCGGTTACACCGAAGGCTTCCTGCGTCGCCATACTCACGACGATTATCAGAACTACGAATACGGTTATTCCGTTTCTGACCGCCAGCAGTTTGTTGGGGAGTTTACCGGTGAGCGCAAAGGCGATCTCGCGGCGGTAGCGGTGAAAAATAAGTTCTCCGTTGGCGACAGCCTTGAACTGATGACGCCACAGGGCAACATCAACTTTACCCTTGAGCATATGGAAAATGCCAAAGGTGAAGCGATGCCGGTTGCGCCTGGCGATGGTTATACCGTGTGGCTCCCGGTTCCGCAGGATCTCGAGCTCAATTACGCACTGCTGATGCGTAATTTCTCCGGTGAAACCACGCGTAACCCGCACGGTAAGTGATTAATTTCGATTATTTTTCCCGGATGGAAAATTCTTAGAAACCGATCACATACAGCTGCATTTATTAAGGTTATCATCCGTTTCGCTGAAAAACATAACCCATAAAATGCTAGCTGTACCAGGAACCACCTCCTTAGCCTGTGTAATCTCCCTTACACGGGCTTATTTTTTTCGTACCACGACTTTCATCCTGTTCTGACACCGCCTTTTCTTTTCTGCTCTACACTATCTACAGACCAATCATAAAGGCATACAATCATGGCAGATTTCCCCGCCAGCTTACTGATTCTTAACGGCAAAAGTACTGACAATGAAACATTACGCGAAGCAATTATGCTGCTGCGTGAGGAAGGAATGACTATTCATGTGCGGGTTACCTGGGAGAAAGGTGATGCTGCGCGTTTTGTTGAGGAAGCCCGCCAGCTTGGCGTGGCAACGGTGATTGCCGGCGGTGGCGATGGCACTATTAATGAAGTCTCCACGGCGTTGATTCAGTGTGAGGGCAATGAAATTCCTGCTTTGGGAATATTGCCGCTAGGTACAGCGAACGATTTTGCCACCAGTGTGGGTATTCCTGAGGCGCTGGATAAGGCACTTAAACTGGCAATTGCTGGTAACGCTATTGCGATTGATATGGCACAGGTCAACAAACAAACCTGTTTTATCAACATGGCAACGGGCGGATTTGGAACACGCATCACCACCGAAACGCCAGAGAAATTAAAAGCCGCGCTGGGTGGCGTCTCTTACATCATTCACGGCTTAATGCGCATGGATACGCTGCAACCGGATCGCTGTGAAATCCGTGGTGAAAATTTTCACTGGCAAGGCGATGCGCTGGTTATTGGTATTGGCAACGGGCGTCAGGCCGGTGGCGGTCAACAACTGTGCCCAAATGCGCTGATCAATGATGGTTTGCTACAACTGCGTATTTTCACCGGCGATGAAATTCTTCCAGCTCTCTTTTCAACCTTAAAACCTGACGAAGAAAATCCGAATATTATTGAAGGCGCTTCGGCATGGTTCGAAATACAAGCGCCTCATGAAATCACCTTTAATCTTGATGGAGAACCGTTAAGCGGGCAACGTTTTCATATCGAAATACTTCCGGCAGCATTGCGTTGCCGGCTACCACCAGATTGCCCGTTATTGCGTTAAACAAATTATTCTCTCTTGCATTAAGGAGAATCAGTTATGCCGGATGCGGTGTAAACACCTTATCCGGCCTACAAACTGAACAGATGAATACTACACCGTAATTAATTTCACCCGTGTATTCTGCAATGCCAGTTTATCCACCTCTGACACGGCATCATCAGTAATAATAATGTCAATTTTTTCGATTGGCAGTACCTGATTAAATCCACGACGGTTAAATTTCGTTGAGTCCAGTACCGCAACCACTTTATTTGCTGCGGTGACCATAGCACTGCTAATCGAATAACCTTCATTAAAGGTGGTAATGCCATTAACCGCATCGATACCGTCCGCACCAACAAACATTAAATCGGCATTAATATCCTGCAATGAACGCTCGGCAATGGAACCATGCATCGAGCGCGTTTTATGGCGTACCGTGCCACCACAAACCACCAGCGTAATATCTTTATTTTCAGAAAGGGCAAATGCCGCAGGGAGGCTGTTGGTAATCACCGTGATATTTTTGGCGGTCATTAATCCTTCGGCGATAAGCATTGTCGTACTTCCGCTGTCGAGAATAACGGTCATCCCTTCATGGATCATTTTTACTGCTGCCTGTGCAATTCTGTTTTTCGGCGCACTGGCGAGCTGAAAGCGATCTTTAAATCCTACTTCCTGTGTCTCGGTTTCGCTATTGCCGGACATTATTTTCGCCGCACCACCATGAAAGCGCGTAACCACGCCTTTTTGTTCGAGAAAGCGCAAATCGGCACGGATTGTCGCTTCCGAGGCAGCAAATATTCCCGCCAGATCCTGAACAAGCACGGTCCCCTGTTCATTCACTAATTGGATGATCTTATTCCTTCGCTCGAATGAATTCATCGTCATTTACCCATATTCAATTGCGCATAGTGTAAACGAAGGGGGACCATTGGTGAATGATCTGTTTTGCACAACGCCGGGCCAGCATCACGCTGGCCCACGGTTTCAGGGAATGAGTAACACCTTACCCGGCATGGTATTGCGAGCGATGTCACGCACCGCCTGGGCGAAGCTTTCAAAGCTCCCACGGTGAGCGATTAATGGCTCCAGACATAACTTACGCTCTGCCAGCAAGCGGCTCGCTGTTTCCCACTCCTGCCCCGGCCACGGGCTGGAGTAGTTCATCCAACTGCCGATAACCGTCAACTCTTTACGCAATATTTTGCCAAACGTCGCCGACGTTAAATGCAGATCCTGATGCAACGTGCCACCAGCGCCAGTTGTGCATGAGGTCCGGCAATCTCTACCGCCAGTTCGACGGTCTGCGGTACGCCAGCCGTCTCAAGGATAAGCTGATTAAAGCGCAGTTCGCGTAAAACAGCCTGCATTTGTGGCGCACTCATTTCGCTGCTGTTAAATGTTTGCGTGGCACCGAAGGATTTTGCCAGTGCCAGTTTTTCTGGGCTAATGTCGATAGCCGTCACACTCTTCGCCCCCAGCGCACTGGCGCACTGGATCGCCAGCAGGCCGATGGTTCCGGCACCAATAATAATGCCGTTTTTATTTTCACAGCCTTGCGCTAAATGGAAAGCGTGCAGGCCGACGGTAATTGGCTCTATAAAGGCACCATCCTGAATCGGCATTTCCTCTGGTAGTGCAAAGACATTTTTTCGATTCACCACAATATATTCTGCCAATCCCCCGTTGCGTCGTGATCCAATAAAATCATATTTCGCACACTGGGAATAAAACCCTTTCAGACATTCCGGACATTTAAAACAGGGTAATAACGGCACACAAGCGACCGCATCGCCAGTTTGTAAATCATTTACCCCACTCCCCACGGCATCAACAAAACCACTGAATTCATGTCCCAATGTTATGGGGTAATAATGTGCGCCATTTTTAGGTGATGCTGCCAACTTA
>NZ_PZKQ01000057.1:0-10693 GCF_003046645.1 Escherichia sp. MOD1-EC6475
CCAACTGGCGATGTTATTCCCCCTGGCCAACCTGTTTCGGGTGGACCAAATGATACGTCAGTGGGAGAGATCTCACTAAAAACTGGGGATAACGCCTTAAATGGCGAAGAAACGGTCTAAATAGGCTGATTCGATGTGTTTGCGGGAAAAAAATCGGCCCAGATCCGCGAAATTTTAATCAGCGAGTCAGCTTGGGAAGAAATGACCTGCTTATTCGCACCTTCCCTAAAGGCATTTGAAGGTCGCCGCAAGGATATTCGACAGACGTTCAATTCAGGCATAGCCGGGATCACCTATGCCCAGCTCATAGCCGGAAGTGAGGCGATCGACGTTAAACGTGCTAACAACGCCGTAGACGACGGTTCCGGCATTAAGCGCGCCGTGCCTTCATCATTGAAACATAACGTCGTCACAGTCAGCGTGGAGGCTTCAGATCGCTCCGAAGACCAGCATCACCGCGTAAAAGTGCGCTTTGAGGAATGGGATTCACTGATTGATGAGCTGGGGGATGAGACTAGCGCGGTAAAAGTGACGAAAAAGCTGTGTGCCGGTCGCGTATCCTTCGATTGTGATTGTGGTCGTCATTAATACTGGTATCGCTACATCGCGACCGCCGGTAACTTTGCCCTGGCACCGCCAAAAGAATATGCCTTCCCCAAAATCCGTAACCCTAATCTCAAAGGGATCGCCTGTAAGCACGTGATCCACGCAATGACCCGACTCCAGTCGGCAAGCTGGCAATTGCGGATCGGTCAGGCCATGCTGCAGGCTGCTAAACGTGTAGGGTTCGGTGACGACAAACGACGTACTACTAAGCATTTCACTGAGGAAGACCGGAAAAGATTCAACAAGAACCGTAACTCACAGACTAACCAGGGGGCGATGCGTCAGGAGTGGGATAAATACCAGCGCCGCCAGAAAGCGCTGGGTAATCAGATTGCGCGAGACAGTACAAAGCTACGCACCCTCAGCGACAAACTGTTAAAAGCCCGGAAAATGACGCAAAAACAACGGGCAAAGGCAGAAGAAAGTCAGCAAAAGCTTAAAGCCGAGCAGGATAAAAACAAGGTGCTGCTGCAGCAGCTCGCCGACCGTTTCAAGGTGGAACGCCAGGCGTTTATTGATGCGATGGTAATGACTGGTGTATCACGTCAGGATGCCGAGAAACGCTTCCTGGACTACGTGAAAAACAAAGGCAGGGGTTAATACAAAAGCCCCCAACCTTTCGGTCAGGGGGCTGTTTTACGCGTCCATGAATGAGCTGGGCGGAATGTTGAAGCGCCGCGCAAGTGCTTTCATGTGATCTAGTGTTAGTGAGCGAGTCCCGTTAAGGATGCGGCTCACCAGCGATTTCTTACCAATCTCTTCCTCAAAATCACTCTGAGTCAGTTTGTGCTGGTCCATCAGGACACGCAGCAGGGCCACGCCACTTGGTAACGCTGCAATACGGTCGTTGAACTCTGCGAACTCTTCCGCCTCATCTTCATACTGGGCAATTTTCGCAACCAGCATGTCCACCAGCGGATGATCTGGCTCGTGTTCAACCAGGTATTCAACCAGCGTTAGCGCGTCTTCATAGTCCTTGCGAGAGGCATTGCCCCCCAGGAGGGGGACAATGCTAACCAGGCTGTTTGCCGCCTGGATAGCATCGGTGTACATCATTCTTTAGTTCTCCGGTAAAAATCTGTCAGCTTGTCGTATTCGGCGTGTGTGGTTATGTGCTTTATAAAGATTTTCCCACGTTCAAAATCAGCAAAAAACATCACCCTTAAATTCCCACCGCCAACATCGATCACCCACCACTTCTCCCGATATTTCATTCTGTCCAGCGAGGCAAATCGTTTTTTCATTTCGTCCGGTGAAGTGTAGTTCTCTCTCTTCAAAGTCCGGTATACGTCGTCTAGTGCCGCTGCCTGATTGGGGAATTGCCTGGTGGCTGTATCGAAAGGTGCTCTCGATACAACGTGCATCCTTCGCTCTCCTTGTGTTTCCATCTTGGAATCATAATATCGCACTCCCGCAGAGTTGACAATTTGGAAACTGAAAATAATTAGTGCCTCTGCAATTCACAATCTCCATACAGTGCTCACATACGCAAATTAACCCCGTCAGTGAGGCACTGAATGGGCCGTTTTGATGAATGGTTAGACGACACAAGGCCGGTAACAGTCGCACCGGTTACCGGCATCGGCGATACCATCGGCATGCTGATGTCGCACGGTAATATTTCTCCCTACATCATGGCGTGGTTGATAACCGTGCTGATTCGTCTGGCAACGGGTCAGGGCGTGGTCTCCGCCATGACGGCGGCGGGGATTATTAGCGCAGCGATCCTCGACCCGGCAACCGGTCAACTGGTCGGCGTCGACCCGGTGTTGCTGGTACTGGCAACGGCGGCGGGCTCCAACACCCTGACCCATATTAACGATGCTTCATTCTGGTTGTTCAAAGGCTACTTTGACCTGTCGGTGAAGGATACGCTGAAAACCTGGGGTCTGCTGGAGCTGGTGAACTCCGTGGTTGGCCTGATTATCATGTTGATCATCAGCATGATTGCATAACGTTAATACCGCTCTGGCCCACAGCGCCAGAGCGGTTTTCCATCCTGTCTCAACAATCCTCAATAATCAGATACACCGCCTTCACCGGGCCATGTACCCCAACCACCTTGATAAGTTCAATATCCGCCGTCGAGCTGGGTCCACTGATGATATTAATGCACGATGGCATACGCTCACCGGCCTGTGCTTTCTGATGCAGTTTTTCTGCCAGCTGCGCCACGCGCGGCAGAATGGAGCTTTTACGCAGCACGAAAATCGAGGACTCTGGCAACAGGCTCAGGGAACGCCCGCGCTCCGGTGCGGAAAACAGCACCACGCCGCCGGACTCCGTCAGGCCATATTCGGCATACACCACGCCGACTTTCGCCTGTTCTGCCTGGGTAATATTTTCGCTACCTCGCGCTGGGTCCCAAACCACGGCGTTGCATTCCTGCTGCAAGCGTTCGGTGATACCCAGCTCCACCAGCCGGCTGTCGCCGCTCAGCACCACCGGCTGCTGACCCAATTCTTCGCACAGGCGCAGCGCCGCGTCTGCGGCCTGGTCCTCGCTGGTCAGTTCGCAGCGGGCCAGCATCACTTCGCTGGCAAACTGGATAAACGCATCGCAGCGCTGCTGCGGGCTAAGCTCGGTCAGGCGCTCGTTGGCATAGTTGTTAACCGGCGCGGCATCTGCTTGCGGTTCGAAACGCAGCGGGCGACCCAGCGCCTGGGCGATGGTGTTTAAAAACGCGGTACGGTTATCCATTCTTTTTCTCCTGCGCCTGATGTTTCTTAAACCAGCTGCGGAAGCTCTCGCCGTCAGCATCAGGCAGATCGCGCGCCTCCATCCAGTCACCAATCGCGCCAACCTTGAGCGGGGTTTTGCCGCCATTGATAAACCAGCTCGCCGCATGCGCGCCCGCCATCATCCCGACTTTCCACAGCCCCGGATGGCTATTGGCATAAGCGAACATCCTGATCGCCCGTCGCTCGGCTTTCGGCGTAATGCCCTCCTCGGCCATCACCCGGCGATGACGCAGGATCAGTTTTGACAACGGAATGCGCACCGGGCAGACGCTGTCACAGGCCGTGCATAAAGAACAGGCGTACGGCAGATCCTTAAAATCTTTATAGCCGCCGAGCAGCGGAGAAATCACCGCGCCGATAGGTCCAGGATAGATAGAGCCATAGCCGTGTCCGCCGATGTGGCGGTACGCCGGACAGGTGTTCATACAGGCTCCGCAGCGGATGCAGCGCAGCACATCGCGAAACTCTGAGCCCAGCACCTGCGAGCGACCGTTATCGACAATCACCAGATGGAACTCTTCCGGTCCGTCAACGTTATCCGCCTCGCGCGGGCCGGTCAGCCAGGTGTTGTAGCCCGTCAGACGTGCACCCACGGCGCTGCGCGCCAGCATGGTGATCAGCACATCCACCTCGGCAAAGGTCGGCGCGATACGCTCCATGCCCATCACCGCAATGTGCGTTTTCGGCAGCGTGGTGCACATGCGCGCGTTGCCTTCGTTGGTTACCAGACACACCGAGCCGGTTTCCGCCACGGCAAAGTTACAGCCGGTAATACCGATTTCGGCACTGAGGAAATCCTCACGGATCTTCTGACGAATGAACAAGGTCATGGCTTCCGGGGTTTCCGGGCCGTCATACCCCAGACATTCGTTCAGCACGCGGCGGATCTGATAGCGATCTTTATGAATAGCCGGGACCACGACGTGTGAAGGCGGATCCTGATCCAGTTGCAGGATATATTCCCCGAGATCGGTTTCGATCACCTGGATTCCGGCATCCTGCAGCACATGGTTGACGCCGATCTCTTCGGTCACCATCGACTTGGACTTCACCACCTTCTGCGCATTTTTACTTTGCGCAACCTGCAAAATGTAGCGAGTGGCATCTTCTTTGGTTTTGGCGAAATAGACGTGCCCGCCGTTTTCCGTCACTTTCTCGGAGAGTTGATACAGGTAAGCGTCGAGGTTGCTCAGAACGTGATCGCGGATCTGGCTGGCACGATCGCGCCAGTCTTCCCAGTGGCCTAACTCATCGACCATTTTTTGCCGATTTGCGCCGATACGCTCCTGCGCATTAGCCACGGCTTTGCGCATGATCGGATCTTCTATCTGCTGACGAATGCGCAGTTTAAATTCTACATCGCTGGTTTTTATCGACATCTCTTTCCCCTCAGCGGCTCATCAGCACTTCAGCAATATGCATCACTTTGACCGGCTGGCCTTCCCGTTGCAGTCGGCCGCCAATGTTCAGCAGGCAGCTGACGTCTGCGCCAATCAAATATTCCGGCTTTGCATCCATCAGATGTAAGACTTTCTCTTTCACCATCTCACCGGATATTTCGGCCATCTTGACCGAGAACGTTCCGCCAAAGCCGCAGCAGGTGTCCTGATCGGCAAACGTCAGCAGCTCCAGTCCGCGCACGTTTTTCAGCAGCGTGAGCGGCTCTTCCTTCACCCCCAGTTTGCGGGTCAGGCTACAGGAAGGATGATACACAGCGCGCCCCTGCAGGCTGGCGCCAACGTCCACCACGCCCAGTTTGTTGACGATAAAGGAGGTGAGATCCTGCATACGCGCGGAAACTTTCTCAGCACGTAGCGCCCATTCCGGTTCATCGGCCAGATACGTCGGGTAGCTTTTAACCGCGTAGGTACAGGAGCCCGCCGGGGAGATAATCGGATCGTCGTTGTCTTCCAGCGCGGCGATCAGGTTTTTCATCCCGGGGATCGCCTCTTTGATGTAACCGCTGTTGATGGCTGGCTGGCCGCAACACCCTTGCTTCTCGGGGAAATTAACGCGACAACCCAGTTTTTCCAGCAGCAATACGGAGTCTCGTGCCATCCGTGATTTCAGTGCGTCACCAATACAGGTAACAAAGAAATTTACATTCACAATAACTACTCCATTGCTTTATTTCTGTTTATTGCGCTTGATATCGCGATATCAAGCAAAAGTTCAGTCGTATTTCATGCCCAGTTTTTATGTTTGCTGGTTTTACCAATACCTGGGTTCATAGTGTTGGTCGGATCATTTTCCTGATAAAAACGTGCCAAATTTTCCGGCGCTTTATACAGATGGCCGACATTGTGTTCCGCCGGATATTGCGCTCCGCGTTGGCGCAGTAATTCCAGCATCTGTTCTTTTAACGCGTGGGCATCTACGCCTTTTTTAACGATATAATCCTGATGGAATACATGGCACATAAAATGGCCGTAATAGAGTTTATGCACCAACTGACTGTCAATTTCCGCAGGTAAATGCTCATACCATTCGGTATCATTGCGGCGTAATGCAATATCCAGCGCGAGAATATCCTCAACCTCGTCAGAATGAACGGCCTGATAACGAATGGCAGCACCCGCGGCGGCAAAACGATGCAGAAACGCCTTACTGCCCTCTTCCGCGGTACAGGTAAAGAACGCGCCCTCGGCCGATTTAAAATAGTCCGTTAACCATGCCTGGGCTTCGGCCACACCCTCGCCGGACATTTTCAACATCAGATGGTGTTCATAGTTATCGCGCCAGGTCTTCATCCGCGCCGGGAGATGGCTCGGGAACAGATGGCTAAAAGCCTGCATCGCGCGGTCAGTAAAGTGCGGGCGAAAGATCTTCACCTTCTCAAGTATGGCCTCGGTACGCCCCTTCAGGTTGAAGAAGAACGGCATTTTGTCCGTGCCAAGTTTGTCGATCATCAGGAAGGTATCTTTGCTGTATTTCTCTGCAATATCATAGATATCGCGGTGCATATACTCCCCAGCAACCGGCAGGTTTGTAAAATTCGCCAGGATGTGGCGGCGAATCTCAGTCAGGACATCAGTCTGATTGGTACCGATATAAAAGACCTGCTGGTTCTTCTCGGCTTCAAAGGTATCCAGACGTACGGCAAACACCGCTAACTTGCCCGCGCAGCCAGAGGATTCAAACAGGCGATCCGGGTCAGCGTTGTAACGTGCTGGCGTGTCGGCATTGATGTCCCGCACGCGGCTAACATAGTCGTGATCGTGCGCGTGACGCCCGTCATGGTTGACGAGCGCGGCTTCAATCACATTGTTATCCAGCCGGGCAAGGATTTGCTCTGGCGTCTGACCTAGCTCAATGCCAAGGTGATTGACCAGCTGCAAGCGTCCCTGTTCATCAATGCGGGCAAACAGCGACATCTCGGTGTAAGCCGGGCCTCGCTGGACCAGAGAACCGCCCGAGTTATTACAGATACCGCCGATAACCGACGCGCCGATGCACGAAGAGCCGATCACCGAATGCGGCTCACGGCCAAACGGCTTCAGCGCCCTTTCCAGCGAGTACAGCGTGGTGCCCGGATAAGCCAGCACCTGCTTGCCCTCATCCAGCACATGCAGACTGTCCAGCCGCAGCGTGCTGATAATGACGATCTCGCGGTCGTAGTCATTACCATTTGGCGTCGAACCCTCGGTCAGGCCTGTGTTCGACGCCTGCATCAGGATTATTTTATCAGCCTCAACGCAGGCGCTGAGGACTTTCCAGAGTTCAAGCAAAGAGCCGGGGATAACCACCGCCAGAGCATCACCCTGACCCGAGCGGAATCCCTTACGGTAACGCGCAGTTTTTGACGGTTCGGTGAGGATATGAGCAGGGCCAACCAATTGGGTAAGAGTCGTCAAAAAGGTCTTATTATCAGTATGTTTCATGGAGGGCGGCTCTCCGCTCCTTATATCAGGGCCAGTGAAAATGGCTATAAGTTCATTTGTATGACAAAGCAGAATATTCCCTCAATCAATATCCACATGCAATACCCCATTTTATTTCTTTCGGTACCGCTCACATTTTTTAATGAAATTACCACCGCCATATAATTCATACCTCGCCCTTTGAGGGGATGCCAAAACACTTATTTATTGCAAAGATCACCCCATACCTATTAATGATTAACTCTAATGGGTGTTGTAATATTTAGTGGTTATTCATATTTAATAAAAAAATAACATTATTTATACAATTATTAACCTTTATAACTTTATTTCACTGAAGCGATTCAGTTAGCATTTTTTATTTTATTATTCAGGTAGCTTCCTTCCCCATAAATATAGCTCAGTCTAAAAAAGTAAATCGGGAATTGTAATGCACGAATATTTAATGTTTGCTCTGGCACTCTCTCCTTTGCTGCTGATGGTATTTTTAATACTGAAATTAAAAATGCCCATCCATTATTCCGTACTGATCTCTTTGGTATTCACCGCTGCACTATCGGCAATATTCTGGGAAATGCCCGTACAAAATTTGAAAGCCGCGATAGGGTATGGCGCACTGAAGGGACTATGGCCGATCGTGATTGTGATCCTCGGCGCTATTTTCAGTTATAACGTCATGCAGGCGACCAAAGCGCTGGATATTTTGCGCGATATTCTCGCCAGCATTAGCGAAGATAAGCGTATTCAGGTGCTGCTGATTTCATGGTGTTTTGGTGGATTTCTTGAAGCCGCAGCGGGCTATGGCACGGCGGTCGCTATTCCGATCGGCATTCTCATTGCGCTGGGATTCAACCCGTTGAAGGCGGCGATTGCCTCTCTCGTGGCAAATACAGTTCCTACCGCATTCGGCGCGGTCGGGATCCCGGTTTCTATTCTGGCTGAACAGGTTAATCTGCCGGTTTATACCTTAGGCGGAACCATTATTTTGCAGCTCGCGTTGTTTAATATCCTGCTGCCGTTTGTGATTGTCTGCATTATTGGCGGTGGCCTGAAAGCCATTCGCGGCGTATTTCTGATCACGTTGATTTGCGGCATTTCCACGCTGATTCCGCAATATTTTGTCGCCATCCATCTTGGCGCGGAATTACCCGCTTTTGCCGGTAGCCTGGTCAGCCTGTTTGCCGTGGCGATGGTCAGTCGCCTGCGCAAAGGGAAAACCGATCCAGAGTGGCGCATTGAGGTCAGCCATACCCGCGAAACCACGCCGCGCTCGGCAAAAGTGTTGTTCCGCGTGGGCTCTATCTATCTGTTTATTTTTGTGTTTATCCTGCTGTGTTCGCCGCTGTTTCCGACAATAAAAGGCGCGGCATCCCAACTGGCTTCGGTGCTGCATTTCACGTTGGCTGACGGCAAAACGATGGCACTGAAAGTTGAATGGGTGACCACACCAGGGATGCTGATTATCTTTGCGACCATTATCGGCGGTTTTATTCAGGGAGCGTCCGCACGCGGGATGCTGGAAGTATTTATCAAAACGATTTTCCAGCTTAAAAACTCTATCGTGGCAATTATGGCGATCGTCGCGCTGGCCACGGTGATGGATCTCAGCGGGATTATCTCCACACTGGCGCAGTCGATTGTCGATCTGACCGGCAGCTCGTACGTCTTCCTCGCCCCGGTGATTGGCGCGCTGGGCACGTTCGTTACCGGCAGCGATACCAACTCGAACATTCTGTTTGGCAAGCTGCAAACCATAGCTGCCAGCAAGTTACATATCGATCCCAACTGGCTGGCGGCGGCCAATACCTCTGGCGCTACGGGGGGCAAAATGATTTCGCCGCAAAGCATCGCCATCGCGGTTTCTGCCACCAAAATGGACGGTCAGGCCAATCAGATCATGTCTGGCACCATGAAATACTGCTGTGCCTACATTGTGATCCTTGGCCTGAAAGTCGGTCTCTTTTATTACTGGTTTATGGCGTAAGCCATTGTCAACCCCGTCAAATTCGCGGCAATCGTATTTGACGACACAGTGACCAAAAAGGTTTATACCACCCCAGAAACGGAACAAGGCGACAGGCTTTACGATTTGTCGGCGCTGACTAAAATAGCGCCGATGTTTCAAATCGAGGATTGTTGTTATGTTGTTCTGGAAAAAGATGGTGAAGAAGTTCGACGCCTTTTCCGCGTTGATTCCACCACGCTACTTCCGCGTGTAATACCTGGCACTTATTCCTGATGGCGCTTCGCTTATCAGGCCTACATTTCACACTCATTTGTAGGCCTGCGTTTCACGCTCATTTATAGGCCGGATAAGGCGCGAGCCGCATCCGGCAGCAACAGCAGCGTAAAATGCTCACCCCTTTCTCTTACGCAGACCGCATGCTCTTAACACCACCACCCACTGAAGTGGTCAACAAAAACTGGCCACCGCGTTAGAGTTTTTCCAGTATCGGTTTTCTGATTCGTTTGGCGGTAACCCACCGTTATATTCGTGCGGTCTTTGTGCGCTGTAATATCCAACGATATAGTCCGTTATTGCGTGAGCTGCATCGCTGAAGCTTACATAGCCCGTCGCCGGCACCCATTCGTTCTTCAGACTTCTGAAGAAGCGTTCCATTGGGCTGTTATCCCAGCAATTTCCGCGCCGGCTCATACTCTGCCTGATCTGGTATCGCCACAATAACTGCCGGAACTGCCTGCTCGTATAATGACTGCCCTGATCGCTGTGGAACATCACCCCGCCGGGCTTACCACGGGTTTCCCATGCCATTTCCAGCGATTTCATGGTGAGCCTGCTGTCCGGCGAGAACGACATGGCCCAGCCCACTGGTTTTCTTGCGAACAGGTCGAGAACAACGGCGAGGTACGCCCAGCGCTTACCCGTCCAGATATAGGTCACATCACCGCACCACACCTGATTTGGCTCGGTCACGGCGAACTGCCGTTCAAGGTAGTTAGGGATAGCAACATGTTCATGACCACCACGTTTATACCGGTGAGTCGGCTGCTGACAGCTGACCAGCCCCAGCTCTTTCATGAGCCTGCCAGCAAGCCAGCGTCCCATCTGGTAGCCTCTCCGGGTTGCCATTGTGGCGATGCTTCTTGCTCCGGCCGAACCGTGGCTGATGCCATGTAGCTCAAGTACCTGACTGCGTAATACAGCCCGTCTGCCGTCTGGTTTTTCAGGACGGTTTTTCCAGTATCTGTAGCTGCTGCGATGAACCCCGAACACATGGCAGAGTGTGACCACAGGATAATGCGCTCTGAGTTTCCCGATTATCGAGAACTGTTCAGGGAGTCTGACATCAAGAGCGCGGTTGTAGATTCAATTGGTCAACGCAACAGTTATGTGAAAACATGGGGTTGCGGAGGTTTTTTGAATGAGACGAACATTTACAGCAGAGGAAAAAGCCTCTGTTTTTGAACTATGGAAGAACGGAACAGGCTTCAGTGAAATAGCGA
>NZ_PZKQ01000058.1:0-27336 GCF_003046645.1 Escherichia sp. MOD1-EC6475
TTCGACCAGATCGATAACGCGCCGGAAGAAAAAGCTCGTGGTATCACCATCAACACTTCTCACGTTGAATACGACACCCCGACCCGTCACTACGCGCACGTAGACTGCCCGGGGCACGCCGACTATGTTAAAAACATGATCACCGGTGCTGCGCAGATGGACGGCGCGATCCTGGTTGTTGCTGCGACTGACGGCCCGATGCCGCAGACTCGTGAGCACATCCTGCTGGGTCGTCAGGTAGGCGTTCCGTACATCATCGTGTTCCTGAACAAATGCGACATGGTTGATGACGAAGAGCTGCTGGAACTGGTTGAAATGGAAGTTCGTGAACTTCTGTCTCAGTACGACTTCCCGGGCGACGACACTCCGATCGTTCGTGGTTCTGCTCTGAAAGCGCTGGAAGGCGACGCAGAGTGGGAAGCGAAAATCCTGGAACTGGCTGGCTTCCTGGATTCTTACATTCCGGAACCAGAGCGTGCGATTGACAAGCCGTTCCTGCTGCCGATCGAAGACGTATTCTCCATCTCCGGTCGTGGTACCGTTGTTACCGGTCGTGTAGAACGCGGTATCATCAAAGTTGGTGAAGAAGTTGAAATCGTTGGTATCAAAGAGACTCAGAAGTCTACCTGTACTGGCGTTGAAATGTTCCGCAAACTGCTGGACGAAGGCCGTGCTGGTGAGAACGTAGGTGTTCTGCTGCGTGGTATCAAACGTGAAGAAATCGAACGTGGTCAGGTACTGGCTAAGCCGGGCACTATCAAGCCGCACACCAAGTTCGAATCTGAAGTGTACATTCTGTCCAAAGATGAAGGCGGCCGTCATACTCCGTTCTTCAAAGGCTACCGTCCGCAGTTCTACTTCCGTACTACTGACGTGACTGGTACCATCGAACTGCCGGAAGGCGTAGAGATGGTAATGCCGGGCGACAACATCAAAATGGTTGTTACCCTGATCCACCCGATCGCGATGGACGACGGTCTGCGTTTCGCAATCCGTGAAGGCGGCCGTACCGTTGGCGCGGGCGTTGTAGCTAAAGTTCTGAGCTAATTACTCGTTAATTAGTTTTGAATTGAAGAGGGCGCTTCGGCGCCCTTTTTGCTACCCGTAATTTGAGCTCGAAATATTTAGTCGTAATTTCGCTCGCCGAACTGTGGCGCAAATAAAACTGTGCTATTGTAATCATAACTATTCTCATTTACACTTTGCGCAGAATTTGAACGGGAGTAATCATGTACGTTTGTTTGTGTAATGGTGTAAGTGACAAAAAAATTCGCCAGGCAGTCCGTCAGTTTCATCCTCAGTCTTTCCAACAATTACGCAAGTTTATTCCTGTGGGAAATCAATGTGGTAAGTGCATTCGCGCCGCACGCGAAGTGATGCAGGACGAGTTGATGCAGATGCCAGAATTTAAAGAGATTGCCTGAAGCTCACGCTTATTTTTTGACATCCCGCTAGCCCCATCTACGCTCTAATAGTGGAAGCGGAGGGACTATAAAATGAAAGGTGATGTTAAAATCATAAATTATCTCAATAAACTATTGGGAAATGAGCTTGTCGCAATCAATCAGTATTTTCTCCATGCCCGAATGTTTAAAAACTGGGGCCTGATGCGTCTCAATGACGTCGAATACCATGAATCTATCGATGAGATGAAACACGCAGATAAATATATCGAGCGTATTTTGTTCTTAGAAGGAATCCCAAACTTACAGGATTTAGGCAAGCTGGGGATTGGTGAAGATGTTGAAGAGATGCTGCAATCCGACCTGCGATTAGAGCTGGAAGGTGCGAAGGATCTCCGTGAGGCTATCGCTTATGCCGACAGCGTTCATGACTATGTTAGCCGCGATATGATGATCGAGATCCTTGCAGATGAAGAAGGTCATATCGACTGGCTCGAAACTGAACTGGATCTCATCGGTAAAATCGGCCTGCAGAATTACCTGCAATCACAAATTAAAGTTAAAGATTAACTGCCAGTCAGCAAACTATCCCAGCCAACAACGAAACCCGCAGCCGCCAGAAATGGTCCAAAAGGCAGCGGGTTTTTTAATGATTCTTTTCCTCTCATGAGCAGACCAATAACTACGGCTCCGCAAGCGAATGAGGCAGCAAGGAAAACCAGCCGTGGTAAGAAGGCCCATGTATGCCAGGCACCAAGGGCGGCGAGAAATTTCACATCGCCATAGCCTAATCCTTCTTTATGTCGCAGTATGCGATAGCCCCAATAAATAACAGCGAATGCGCCGTAACCGATAATCGCCCCCCATAATGCATCGGCTAACCCGGCAGGCTGACAAACTTGATAGAACAAAAGACCAGACCAGAGTAACGGGCAGGTAAATCTGTCAGGTAACAAGCCATGCTTTGCATCCCAGAAAAAAAGTAGAGCTGATAAACAAGCGTACAAAATCAGAAAGGGAAGGGTAGCGTCCATAAAATATCCTCTGTAGTTGGAGTATCACCATCGAATAACTTTGGATACTCAGCAACAGAGAAATCGCTGCTTTGTTAATCTGGTTCCGGTGAAAAACGTTATCTTCACAACCTTACAAATTTCGTGGAATGCAGCTCGCAATCTGCGCGTTGCGATTAATTTCTACGCGATGCTTGCGTCAGGCTCAGATTTACGTATAATGCGCGGGCTTGTCGTAGTTGACAGCAGGTTCGATCTGAACCTCAGTTAGCCGAATTTGGCTACCTAACAATGCTCCCAATCGGGGAGCTACGTAAGAACGGTTACACTCTCCCATCAATCGTAATGGGTCTGAGGAGTAATCATTTTCGTTTATAAAATAATTGGAGCTCTGGTCTCATGCAGAACCAAAGAATCCGTATCCGCCTGAAAGCGTTTGATCATCGTCTGATCGATCAAGCAACCGCGGAAATCGTCGAGACTGCCAAGCGCACTGGTGCGCAGGTCCGTGGTCCGATCCCGCTGCCGACACGCAAAGAGCGTTTTACCGTTCTGATCTCCCCGCACGTCAACAAAGACGCGCGCGATCAGTACGAAATCCGTACTCACTTGCGTCTGGTTGACATCGTTGAGCCAACCGAGAAAACCGTTGATGCTCTGATGCGTCTGGATCTGGCTGCCGGTGTAGACGTGCAGATCAGCCTGGGTTAATCAGGTCATTGAGCGATTGAGAGGTTGAAACAATGATTGGTTTAGTCGGTAAAAAAGTGGGTATGACCCGTATCTTCACAGAAGACGGCGTTTCTATCCCAGTAACCGTAATCGAAGTTGAAGCAAACCGCGTTACTCAGGTTAAAGACCTGGCTAACGATGGCTACCGTGCTATTCAGGTAACCACCGGTGCTAAAAAAGCTAACCGTGTGACCAAGCCTGAAGCTGGCCACTTCGCTAAAGCTGGCGTAGAAGCTGGCCGTGGTCTGTGGGAATTCCGCCTGGCTGAAGGCGAAGAGTTCACTGTAGGTCAGAGCATTAGCGTCGAACTGTTTGCTGACGTTAAAAAAGTTGACGTAACTGGCACCTCTAAAGGTAAAGGTTTCGCAGGTACCGTTAAGCGCTGGAACTTCCGTACCCAGGACGCTACTCACGGTAACTCCTTGTCTCACCGCGTTCCGGGTTCTATCGGTCAGAACCAGACTCCGGGCAAAGTGTTCAAAGGCAAGAAAATGGCAGGTCAGATGGGTAACGAACGTGTAACCGTTCAGAGCCTTGACGTAGTACGCGTTGACGCTGAGCGCAACCTGCTGCTGGTTAAAGGTGCTGTTCCGGGTGCAACCGGTAGCGACCTGATCGTTAAACCAGCTGTGAAGGCGTAAGGAGATAGCAATGGAATTAGTATTGAAAGACGCGCAGAGCGCGCTGACTGTTTCCGAAACTACCTTCGGTCGTGATTTCAACGAAGCGCTGGTTCACCAGGTTGTTGTTGCTTATGCAGCTGGTGCTCGTCAGGGTACTCGTGCTCAGAAGACTCGTGCTGAAGTAACTGGTTCCGGTAAAAAACCGTGGCGCCAGAAAGGCACCGGCCGTGCGCGTTCTGGTTCTATCAAGAGCCCGATTTGGCGTTCTGGTGGCGTGACCTTCGCTGCTCGTCCGCAGGACCACAGTCAAAAAGTTAACAAGAAGATGTACCGCGGCGCGCTGAAAAGCATCCTGTCCGAACTGGTACGTCAGGATCGTCTGATCGTTGTCGAGAAGTTCTCTGTAGAAGCGCCGAAAACCAAGCTGCTGGCACAGAAACTGAAAGACATGGCTCTGGAAGATGTGCTGATCATCACCGGTGAGCTGGACGAAAACCTGTTCCTGGCTGCGCGCAACCTGCACAAGGTTGACGTACGCGATGCAACTGGTATCGACCCGGTTAGCCTGATCGCCTTCGACAAAGTCGTAATGACTGCTGATGCTGTTAAGCAAGTTGAGGAGATGCTGGCATGATTCGTGAAGAACGTCTGCTGAAGGTGCTGCGTGCACCGCACGTTTCTGAAAAAGCGTCTACTGCGATGGAAAAATCCAACACCATCGTACTCAAAGTTGCTAAAGACGCGACCAAAGCAGAAATCAAAGCTGCTGTGCAGAAACTGTTTGAAGTCGAAGTCGAAGTCGTTAACACCCTGGTAGTTAAAGGGAAAGTTAAACGTCACGGACAGCGTATCGGTCGTCGTAGCGACTGGAAAAAAGCTTACGTCACCCTGAAAGAAGGCCAGAATCTGGACTTCGTTGGCGGCGCTGAGTAAGTCGGAGGAGTAATACAATGGCAGTTGTTAAATGTAAACCGACATCTCCGGGTCGTCGCCACGTTGTTAAAGTGGTTAACCCTGAGCTGCACAAGGGCAAACCTTTTGCTCCGTTGCTGGAAAAAAACAGCAAATCCGGTGGTCGTAACAACAATGGCCGTATCACCACTCGTCATATCGGTGGTGGCCACAAGCAGGCTTACCGTATTGTTGACTTCAAACGCAACAAAGACGGTATCCCGGCAGTTGTTGAACGTCTTGAGTACGATCCGAACCGCTCCGCGAACATCGCGCTGGTTCTGTACAAAGACGGTGAACGCCGTTACATCCTGGCCCCTAAAGGCCTGAAAGCTGGCGACCAGATTCAGTCTGGCGTTGATGCTGCAATCAAACCAGGTAACACCCTGCCGATGCGCAACATCCCGGTTGGTTCTACTGTTCACAACGTAGAAATGAAACCAGGTAAAGGCGGTCAGCTGGCACGTTCCGCTGGTACTTACGTTCAGATCGTTGCTCGCGATGGTGCTTATGTCACCCTGCGTCTGCGTTCTGGTGAAATGCGTAAAGTAGAAGCAGACTGCCGTGCAACTCTGGGCGAAGTTGGCAATGCTGAGCATATGCTGCGCGTTCTGGGTAAAGCAGGTGCTGCACGCTGGCGTGGTGTTCGTCCTACCGTTCGCGGTACTGCGATGAACCCGGTAGACCACCCACATGGTGGTGGTGAAGGTCGTAACTTTGGTAAGCACCCGGTAACCCCGTGGGGCGTTCAGACCAAAGGTAAGAAGACCCGCAGCAACAAGCGTACTGATAAATTTATCGTACGTCGCCGTAGCAAATAATTTTAGAGGATAAGCCATGCCACGTTCTCTCAAGAAAGGTCCTTTTATTGACCTGCACTTGCTGAAGAAGGTAGAGAAAGCGGTGGAAAGCGGAGACAAGAAGCCCCTGCGCACTTGGTCCCGTCGTTCAACGATCTTTCCTAACATGATCGGTTTGACCATCGCTGTCCATAATGGTCGTCAGCACGTTCCGGTATTTGTAACCGACGAAATGGTTGGTCACAAACTGGGTGAATTCGCACCGACTCGTACTTATCGCGGCCATGCTGCTGATAAAAAAGCGAAAAAGAAATAAGGTAGGAGGAAGAGATGGAAACTATCGCTAAACATCGCCATGCTCGTTCTTCTGCTCAGAAGGTTCGCCTTGTTGCTGACCTGATTCGCGGTAAGAAAGTGTCGCAGGCTCTGGATATTCTGACCTACACCAATAAGAAAGCGGCTGTACTGGTTAAGAAAGTTCTGGAATCTGCCATTGCTAACGCTGAACACAACGATGGCGCTGACATTGACGATCTGAAAGTTACGAAAATTTTCGTAGACGAAGGCCCGAGCATGAAGCGCATTATGCCGCGTGCAAAAGGTCGTGCAGATCGCATCCTGAAGCGCACCAGCCACATCACTGTGGTTGTGTCCGATCGCTGAGACTCTGGAGACTAGCAATGGGTCAGAAAGTACATCCTAATGGTATTCGCCTGGGTATTGTAAAACCATGGAACTCTACCTGGTTTGCGAACACCAAAGAATTCGCTGACAACCTGGACAGCGATTTTAAAGTACGTCAGTACCTGACTAAGGAACTGGCTAAAGCGTCCGTATCTCGTATCGTTATCGAGCGTCCGGCTAAGAGCATCCGTGTAACCATTCACACTGCTCGCCCGGGTATCGTTATCGGTAAGAAAGGTGAAGACGTAGAAAAACTGCGTAAGGTCGTAGCGGACATCGCTGGCGTTCCTGCACAGATCAACATCGCCGAAGTTCGTAAGCCTGAACTGGACGCAAAACTGGTTGCTGACAGCATCACTTCTCAGCTGGAACGTCGCGTAATGTTCCGTCGTGCTATGAAGCGTGCTGTACAGAACGCAATGCGTCTGGGCGCTAAAGGTATTAAAGTTGAAGTTAGCGGCCGTCTGGGCGGCGCGGAAATCGCACGTACCGAATGGTACCGCGAAGGTCGCGTACCGCTGCACACTCTGCGTGCTGACATCGACTACAACACCTCTGAAGCGCACACCACTTACGGTGTAATCGGCGTTAAAGTGTGGATCTTCAAAGGCGAGATCCTGGGTGGTATGGCTGCTGTTGAACAACCGGAAAAACCGGCTGCTCAGCCTAAAAAGCAGCAGCGTAAAGGCCGTAAATAAGGAGCGTCGCTGATGTTACAACCAAAGCGTACAAAATTCCGTAAAATGCACAAAGGCCGTAACCGCGGTCTGGCGCAGGGTACGGATGTTAGCTTCGGCAGCTTCGGTCTGAAAGCTGTTGGCCGTGGTCGTCTGACTGCCCGTCAGATCGAAGCAGCACGTCGTGCTATGACCCGTGCAGTTAAGCGTCAAGGTAAGATCTGGATCCGTGTGTTCCCGGACAAACCGATCACTGAAAAGCCGCTGGCAGTGCGTATGGGTAAAGGTAAAGGTAACGTGGAGTATTGGGTTGCCTTGATTCAGCCGGGTAAAGTCCTGTATGAAATGGACGGTGTTCCGGAAGAGCTGGCCCGTGAAGCATTCAAGCTGGCAGCAGCGAAACTGCCGATTAAAACCACCTTTGTAACTAAGACGGTGATGTAATGAAAGCAAAAGAGCTGCGTGAGAAGAGCGTTGAAGAGCTGAACACCGAGCTGCTGAACCTGCTGCGTGAGCAGTTCAACCTGCGTATGCAGGCTGCAAGTGGCCAGCTGCAACAGTCTCACCTGTTGAAGCAAGTGCGTCGCGATGTCGCACGCGTTAAGACTTTACTGAACGAGAAGGCGGGTGCGTAATGACCGATAAAATCCGTACTCTGCAAGGTCGCGTTGTTAGCGACAAAATGGAGAAATCCATTGTTGTTGCTATCGAACGTTTTGTGAAACACCCGATCTACGGTAAATTCATCAAGCGTACGACCAAACTGCACGTACATGACGAGAACAACGAATGCGGTATCGGTGACGTGGTTGAAATCCGCGAATGCCGTCCGCTGTCCAAGACTAAATCCTGGACGCTGGTTCGCGTTGTAGAGAAAGCGGTTCTGTAATACAGTACACTCTCTCGATACGAATAAACGGCTCAGAAATGAGCCGTTTATTTTTTCTACCCATATCTTTGAAGCGGTGTTATAATGCCGCGCCCTCGATATGGGGATTTTTAACGACCTGATTTTCGGGTCTCAGTAGTAGTTGACATTAGCGGAGCACTAAAATGATCCAAGAACAGACTATGCTGAACGTCGCCGACAACTCCGGTGCACGTCGCGTAATGTGTATCAAGGTTCTGGGTGGCTCGCACCGTCGCTACGCAGGCGTAGGCGACATCATCAAGATCACCATCAAAGAAGCAATTCCGCGTGGTAAGGTCAAAAAAGGTGATGTGCTGAAGGCGGTAGTGGTGCGCACCAAGAAGGGTGTTCGTCGCCCGGACGGTTCTGTCATTCGCTTCGATGGTAATGCTTGTGTTCTTCTGAACAACAACAGCGAGCAGCCTATCGGTACGCGTATTTTTGGGCCGGTAACTCGTGAGCTTCGTAGTGAGAAGTTCATGAAAATTATCTCTCTGGCACCAGAAGTACTCTAAGGAGCGAATCATGGCAGCGAAAATCCGTCGTGATGACGAAGTTATCGTGTTAACCGGTAAAGATAAAGGTAAACGCGGTAAAGTTAAGAATGTCCTGTCTTCCGGCAAGGTCATTGTTGAAGGTATCAACCTGGTTAAGAAACACCAGAAGCCGGTTCCGGCTCTGAACCAACCGGGTGGCATCGTTGAAAAAGAAGCCGCTATTCAGGTTTCCAACGTAGCAATCTTCAATGCGGCAACCGGCAAGGCTGACCGTGTAGGCTTTAGATTCGAAGACGGTAAAAAAGTCCGTTTCTTCAAGTCTAACAGCGAAACTATCAAGTAATTTGGAGTAGTACGATGGCGAAACTGCATGATTACTACAAAGACGAAGTAGTTAAAAAACTCATGACTGAGTTTAACTACAATTCTGTCATGCAAGTCCCTCGGGTCGAGAAGATCACCCTGAACATGGGTGTTGGTGAAGCGATCGCTGACAAAAAACTGCTGGATAACGCAGCAGCAGACCTGGCAGCAATCTCCGGTCAAAAACCGCTGATCACCAAAGCACGCAAATCTGTTGCAGGCTTCAAAATCCGTCAGGGCTATCCGATCGGCTGTAAAGTAACTCTGCGTGGCGAACGCATGTGGGAGTTCTTTGAGCGCCTGATCACTATTGCTGTACCTCGTATCCGTGACTTCCGTGGCCTGTCCGCTAAGTCTTTCGACGGTCGTGGTAACTACAGCATGGGTGTCCGTGAGCAGATCATCTTCCCAGAAATCGACTACGATAAAGTCGACCGCGTTCGTGGTTTGGATATTACCATTACCACTACTGCGAAATCTGACGAAGAAGGCCGTGCTCTGCTGGCTGCCTTTGACTTCCCGTTCCGCAAGTAAGGTAGGGTTACTAAATGGCTAAGCAATCAATGAAAGCACGCGAAGTAAAACGCGTAGCTTTAGCTGATAAATACTTCGCGAAACGCGCTGAACTGAAAGCGATCATCTCTGATGTGAACGCTTCCGACGAAGATCGTTGGAATGCTGTTCTCAAGCTGCAGACTCTGCCGCGTGATTCCAGCCCGTCTCGTCAGCGTAACCGCTGCCGTCAAACAGGTCGTCCGCATGGTTTCCTGCGGAAGTTCGGGTTGAGCCGTATTAAGGTCCGTGAAGCCGCTATGCGCGGTGAAATCCCGGGTCTGAAAAAGGCTAGCTGGTAATTGTCACCAATTGAATCACGGGAGTAAAGACAGATGAGCATGCAAGATCCGATCGCGGATATGCTGACCCGTATCCGTAACGGTCAGGCCGCGAACAAAGCTGCGGTCACCATGCCTTCCTCCAAGCTGAAAGTGGCAATCGCCAACGTGCTGAAGGAAGAAGGTTTTATTGAAGATTTTAAAGTTGAAGGCGACACCAAGCCTGAACTGGAACTGACTCTTAAGTATTTCCAGGGCAAAGCTGTTGTAGAAAGCATTCAGCGTGTCAGCCGCCCAGGTCTGCGCATCTATAAACGTAAAGATGAGCTGCCGAAAGTTATGGCGGGGCTGGGTATCGCAGTTGTTTCTACCTCTAAAGGTGTTATGACTGATCGTGCAGCGCGCCAGGCTGGTCTTGGTGGCGAAATTATCTGCTACGTAGCCTAATCGGAGGAAAAAATGTCTCGTGTTGCTAAAGCACCGGTCGTTGTTCCTGCCGGCGTTGATGTAAAAATCAACGGTCAGGTTATTACGATCAAAGGTAAAAACGGCGAGCTGACTCGTACTCTCAACGATGCTGTTGAAGTTAAACATGCAGATAATACCCTGACCTTCGGTCCGCGAGATGGTTACGCAGACGGTTGGGCTCAGGCTGGTACCGCGCGTGCCCTGCTGAACTCAATGGTTATCGGTGTTACCGAAGGCTTCACTAAGAAGCTGCAGCTGGTTGGTGTAGGTTACCGTGCAGCGGTTAAAGGCAATGTGATTAACCTGTCTCTGGGTTTCTCTCATCCTGTTGACCATCAGCTGCCTGCGGGTATCACTGCTGAATGTCCGACTCAGACTGAAATCGTGCTGAAAGGCGCTGATAAGCAGGTGATCGGTCAGGTTGCAGCGGATCTGCGCGCCTACCGTCGTCCTGAGCCTTACAAAGGCAAGGGTGTTCGTTACGCCGACGAAGTCGTGCGTACCAAAGAGGCTAAGAAGAAGTAAGGTAACACTATGGATAAGAAATCTGCTCGTATCCGTCGTGCGACCCGCGCACGCCGCAAGCTCCAGGAGCTGGGCGCAACTCGCCTGGTGGTACATCGTACCCCGCGTCACATTTACGCACAGGTAATTGCACCGAACGGTTCTGAAGTTCTGGTAGCTGCTTCTACTGTAGAAAAAGCTATCGCTGAACAACTGAAGTACACCGGTAACAAAGACGCGGCTGCAGCTGTGGGTAAAGCTGTCGCTGAACGCGCTCTGGAAAAAGGCATCAAAGATGTATCCTTTGACCGTTCCGGGTTCCAATATCATGGTCGTGTCCAGGCACTGGCAGATGCTGCCCGTGAAGCTGGCCTTCAGTTCTAAGGTAGAGGTGTAAGATGGCTCACATCGAAAAACAAGCTGGCGAACTGCAGGAAAAGCTGATCGCGGTAAACCGCGTATCTAAAACCGTTAAAGGTGGTCGTATTTTCTCCTTCACAGCTCTGACTGTAGTTGGTGATGGTAACGGTCGCGTTGGTTTTGGTTACGGTAAAGCGCGTGAAGTTCCAGCAGCGATCCAGAAAGCGATGGAAAAAGCCCGTCGCAATATGATTAACGTCGCGCTGAATAACGGCACTCTGCAACACCCTGTTAAAGGTGTTCACACGGGTTCTCGCGTATTCATGCAGCCGGCTTCCGAAGGTACCGGTATCATCGCCGGTGGTGCAATGCGCGCCGTTCTGGAAGTCGCTGGGGTTCATAACGTTCTGGCTAAAGCATATGGTTCCACCAACCCGATCAACGTGGTTCGTGCAACTATTGATGGCCTGGAAAATATGAGTTCTCCAGAAATGGTCGCTGCCAAGCGTGGTAAATCCGTTGAAGAAATTCTGGGGAAATAAACCATGGCAAAGACTATTAAAATTACTCAAACCCGCAGTGCAATCGGTCGTCTGCCGAAACACAAGGCAACGCTGCTTGGCCTGGGTCTGCGTCGTATTGGTCACACCGTAGAGCGCGAGGATACTCCTGCTATTCGCGGTATGATCAACGCGGTTTCCTTCATGGTTAAAGTTGAGGAGTAAGAGATGCGTTTAAATACTCTGTCTCCGGCCGAAGGCTCCAAAAAGGCGGGTAAACGCCTGGGTCGTGGTATCGGTTCTGGCCTCGGTAAAACCGGTGGTCGTGGTCACAAAGGTCAGAAATCTCGTTCTGGCGGTGGCGTACGTCGCGGTTTCGAAGGTGGTCAGATGCCTCTGTACCGTCGTCTGCCGAAATTCGGCTTCACTTCTCGTAAAGCAGCGATTACAGCCGAAGTTCGTCTGTCTGACCTGGCTAAAGTAGAAGGCGGTGTTGTAGACCTGAATACGCTGAAAGCGGCTAACATTATCGGTATCCAGATCGAGTTCGCGAAAGTGATCCTGGCTGGCGAAGTAACTACTCCGGTAACTGTTCGTGGCCTGCGTGTTACTAAAGGCGCTCGTGCTGCTATCGAAGCTGCTGGCGGTAAAATCGAGGAATAAGTAGCAGATGGCTAAACAACCGGGATTAGATTTTCAAAGTGCCAAAGGTGGCTTAGGCGAGCTGAAACGCAGACTGCTGTTTGTTATCGGTGCGCTGATTGTGTTCCGTATTGGCTCTTTTATTCCGATCCCTGGTATTGATGCCGCTGTACTTGCCAAACTGCTTGAGCAACAGCGAGGCACCATCATTGAGATGTTTAACATGTTCTCTGGTGGTGCTCTCAGCCGTGCTTCTATCTTTGCTCTGGGGATCATGCCGTATATTTCGGCGTCGATCATTATCCAGCTGCTGACGGTGGTTCACCCAACGCTGGCAGAAATTAAGAAAGAAGGGGAGTCTGGTCGTCGTAAGATCAGCCAGTACACCCGTTACGGTACTCTGGTGCTGGCAATATTCCAGTCGATCGGTATTGCTACCGGTCTGCCGAATATGCCTGGTATGCAAGGCCTGGTTATTAACCCGGGCTTTGCATTCTACTTCACCGCTGTTGTAAGTCTGGTCACGGGAACCATGTTCCTGATGTGGTTGGGCGAACAGATCACTGAACGAGGTATCGGCAACGGTATTTCAATCATTATCTTCGCCGGTATTGTCGCGGGACTCCCGCCAGCCATTGCCCATACTATCGAGCAAGCGCGTCAAGGCGACCTGCACTTCCTCGTGTTGCTGTTGGTTGCAGTATTAGTATTTGCAGTGACGTTCTTTGTTGTATTTGTTGAGCGTGGTCAACGCCGCATTGTGGTAAACTACGCGAAACGTCAGCAAGGTCGTCGTGTCTATGCTGCACAGAGCACACATTTACCGCTGAAAGTGAATATGGCGGGGGTAATCCCGGCAATCTTCGCTTCCAGTATTATTCTGTTCCCGGCAACCATCGCGTCATGGTTCGGGGGCGGTACTGGTTGGAACTGGCTGACAACAATTTCGCTGTATTTGCAGCCTGGGCAACCGCTTTATGTGTTACTCTATGCGTCTGCAATCATCTTCTTCTGTTTCTTCTACACGGCGTTGGTTTTCAACCCGCGTGAAACAGCAGATAACCTGAAGAAGTCCGGTGCATTTGTACCAGGAATTCGTCCGGGAGAGCAAACGGCGAAGTATATCGATAAAGTAATGACCCGTCTGACCCTGGTTGGTGCGTTGTACATTACCTTTATCTGCCTGATCCCGGAGTTCATGCGTGATGCAATGAAAGTACCGTTCTACTTCGGTGGGACCTCACTGCTTATCGTTGTTGTCGTGATTATGGACTTTATGGCTCAAGTGCAAACTCTGATGATGTCCAGTCAGTATGAGTCTGCATTGAAGAAGGCGAACCTGAAAGGCTACGGCCGATAATTGGTCGCCCGAGAAGTTACGGAGAGTAAAAATGAAAGTTCGTGCTTCCGTCAAGAAATTATGCCGTAACTGCAAAATCGTTAAGCGTGATGGTGTCATCCGTGTGATTTGCAGTGCCGAGCCGAAGCATAAACAGCGCCAAGGCTGATTTATTCGCATATTTTTCTTGCAAAGTTGGGTTGAGCTGGCTAGATTAGCCAGCCAATCTTTTGTATGTCTGTGCGTTTCCATTTGAGTATCCTGAAAACGGGCTTTTCAGCATGGAACGTACATATTAAATAGTAGGAGTGCATAGTGGCCCGTATAGCAGGCATTAACATTCCTGATCATAAGCATGCCGTAATCGCATTAACTTCGATTTATGGCGTCGGCAAGACCCGTTCCAAAGCCATCCTGGCTGCAGCGGGTATCGCTGAAGATGTTAAGATCAGTGAGCTGTCTGAAGGACAAATCGACACGCTGCGTGACGAAGTTGCCAAATTTGTCGTTGAAGGTGATCTGCGCCGTGAAATCAGCATGAGCATCAAGCGCCTGATGGATCTTGGTTGCTATCGCGGTTTGCGTCATCGTCGTGGTCTCCCGGTTCGCGGTCAGCGTACCAAGACCAACGCACGTACCCGTAAGGGTCCGCGCAAACCGATCAAGAAATAATCGGGGTGATTGAATAATGGCAAAGGCACCAATTCGTGCACGTAAACGTGTAAGAAAACAAGTCTCTGACGGCGTGGCTCATATCCATGCTTCTTTCAACAACACCATCGTGACTATCACTGATCGTCAGGGTAACGCGTTGGGTTGGGCAACTGCCGGTGGTTCCGGTTTCCGTGGTTCTCGCAAATCCACTCCGTTTGCAGCTCAGGTTGCAGCAGAGCGTTGCGCTGACGTCGTGAAAGAATACGGCATCAAGAATCTGGAAGTTATGGTTAAAGGTCCGGGTCCAGGCCGCGAATCTACTATTCGTGCTCTGAACGCCGCAGGTTTCCGCATCACTAACATTACTGATGTGACTCCGATCCCTCATAACGGTTGTCGTCCGCCGAAAAAACGTCGCGTATAACGCTTCGTTTTCCAGGTTTGTTGGAGAAAGAAAATGGCAAGATATTTGGGTCCTAAGCTCAAGCTGAGCCGTCGTGAGGGCACCGACTTATTCCTTAAGTCTGGCGTTCGCGCGATCGATACCAAGTGTAAAATTGAACAAGCTCCTGGCCAGCACGGTGCGCGTAAACCGCGTCTGTCTGACTATGGTGTGCAGTTGCGTGAAAAGCAAAAAGTTCGCCGTATCTATGGTGTGCTGGAGCGTCAGTTCCGTAACTACTATAAAGAAGCAGCACGTCTGAAAGGCAACACCGGTGAAAACCTGTTAGCTCTGCTGGAAGGTCGTCTGGACAACGTTGTATACCGTATGGGCTTCGGTGCCACTCGTGCAGAAGCACGTCAGCTGGTTAGCCATAAAGCAATTATGGTAAACGGTCGTGTTGTTAACATCGCTTCTTATCAGGTTAGTCCGAATGACGTTGTAAGCATTCGTGAGAAAGCGAAGAAGCAGTCTCGCGTGAAAGCCGCTCTGGAGCTGGCTGAGCAGCGTGAAAAGCCAACCTGGCTGGAAGTTGATGCTGGCAAGATGGAAGGTACGTTTAAGCGTAAGCCGGAGCGTTCTGATCTGTCTGCGGACATTAACGAACACCTGATCGTCGAGCTTTACTCCAAGTAAAGCTTAGTACCAAAGAGAGGACACAATGCAGGGTTCTGTGACAGAGTTTCTAAAACCGCGCCTGGTTGATATCGAGCAAGTGAGTTCGACGCACGCCAAGGTGACCCTTGAGCCTTTAGAGCGTGGCTTTGGCCATACTCTGGGTAACGCACTGCGCCGTATTCTGCTCTCATCGATGCCGGGTTGCGCGGTGACCGAGGTTGAGATTGATGGTGTACTACATGAGTACAGCACCAAAGAAGGCGTTCAGGAAGATATCCTGGAAATCCTGCTCAACCTGAAAGGGCTGGCGGTGAGAGTTCAGGGCAAAGATGAAGTTATTCTTACCTTGAATAAATCTGGCATTGGCCCTGTGACTGCAGCCGATATCACCCACGACGGTGATGTCGAAATCGTCAAGCCGCAGCACGTGATCTGCCACCTGACCGATGAGAACGCGTCTATTAGCATGCGTATCAAAGTTCAGCGCGGTCGTGGTTATGTGCCGGCTTCTACCCGAATTCATTCGGAAGAAGATGAGCGCCCAATCGGCCGTCTGCTGGTCGACGCATGCTACAGCCCTGTAGAGCGTATTGCCTACAATGTTGAAGCAGCGCGTGTAGAACAGCGTACCGACCTGGACAAGCTGGTCATCGAAATGGAAACCAACGGCACAATCGATCCTGAAGAGGCGATTCGTCGTGCGGCAACCATTCTGGCTGAACAACTGGAAGCTTTCGTTGACTTACGTGATGTACGTCAGCCGGAAGTGAAAGAAGAGAAACCAGAGTTCGATCCGATCCTGCTGCGCCCTGTTGACGATCTGGAATTGACTGTCCGCTCTGCTAACTGCCTTAAAGCAGAAGCTATCCACTATATCGGTGATCTGGTACAGCGTACCGAGGTTGAGCTCCTTAAAACGCCTAACCTTGGTAAAAAATCTCTTACTGAGATTAAAGACGTGCTGGCTTCCCGTGGACTGTCTCTGGGTATGCGCCTGGAAAACTGGCCACCGGCAAGCATCGCTGACGAGTAACCGGATCACAGGTTAAGGTTTTACTGAGAAGGATAAGGTCATGCGCCATCGTAAGAGTGGTCGTCAACTGAACCGCAACAGCAGCCATCGCCAGGCTATGTTCCGCAATATGGCAGGTTCACTGGTTCGTCATGAAATCATCAAGACGACTCTGCCTAAAGCGAAAGAGCTGCGCCGCGTAGTTGAGCCGCTGATTACTCTTGCCAAGACTGATAGCGTTGCTAATCGTCGTCTGGCATTCGCCCGTACTCGTGATAACGAGATCGTGGCAAAACTGTTTAACGAACTGGGCCCGCGTTTCGCGAGCCGTGCCGGTGGTTACACTCGTATTCTGAAGTGTGGTTTCCGTGCAGGCGACAACGCGCCGATGGCTTACATCGAGCTGGTTGATCGTTCAGAGAAAGCAGAAGCTGCTGCAGAGTAATCTGAAGCAACGTAAAAAAACCCGCCCCGGCGGGTTTTTTTATGCCTGTAGTATCCCCACTTATCTACAATAGCTGTACTCTTTTTGTTCATCCCCTGGAGTATTTATGTGGTTACTTGACCAGTGGGCAGAGCGCCATATATCAGAAGCGCAAGCGAAAGGTGAGTTTGATAACCTGCCAGGTAGCGGCGAACCATTGATACTTGATGATGATTCCCACGTGCCACCGGAATTACGTGCGGGGTATCGCTTGTTGAAGAATGCCGGTTACTTACCTCCAGAACTTGAACAGCGAAAGGAGGCAATTCAACTTATGGATATCCTCAAAGGCATTCGCCAGGACGATCCGCAATATCATGAGATTAGTCGTCGGTTGTTATTACTGGAGTTAAAGCTGCGACAAGCAGGATTGAGCACCGATTTTTTACGTGGCGTGTATGCTGAAAAATTGTTGAATAAAATCAATGATAACTAATGGAGTAAATATGTATCGCATTGGTGAGCTGGCAAAACTTGCGGAAGCAACGCCTGACACGATTCGTTATTACGAAAAGCAACAAATGATGGATCATGAAGTACGTACCGAAGGTGGTTTTCGTCTTTATACCGAAAGCGATCTCCGACGTTTGAAGTTTATTCGTCACGCCAGACAGCTCGGTTTCAGCCTTGAGTCGATCCGAGAATTACTGTCGATCCGTATCGATCCTGAACACCATACCTGTCAGGAATCAAAAGGCATTGTGCAGGAAAGATTACAGGAAGTGGAAGCGCGGATAGCCGAGTTGCAGAGTATGCAACGTTCTCTGCAACGGCTTAATGATGCCTGTTGTGGGACGGCTCATAGCAGCGTTTATTGCTCGATTCTTGAAGCTCTTGAGCAAGGAGCGAGTGGCGTTAAGAGTGGCTGTTGATTTATTGCACTGGCGGGATTACACTCGCGCCGTTAAACAACCAACTGGAGTTTTTATGAGCCGATATCAGCATACTAAAGGGCAGATAAAGGATAATGCGATAGAAGCATTACTGCATGACCCCCTGTTCAGACAACGCGTAGAGAAAAATAAAAAAGGGAAAGGCAGCTATATGCGAAAAGGAAAACATGGCAATCAGGGGAACTGGGAGGCCAGTGGCAAGAAAGTGAATCGCTTTTTTACCACTGGCCTTCTGCTTTCTGGCGCTTGTTAAGAGCGGTTATTCTGCTCTTTCAGCAAATCACGAATTTCTGTCAGTAATACTTCTTCTTTAGTTGGTGCTGGAGCCGCCGCCGGTTCTTCTTTTTTCCGATTCAGTTTGTTGATTAGCTTAATCGCCATAAAGATGGCAAAGGCAACAATCAGAAAATCAAATACGTTTTGAATGAAGACGCCGTAATGCATAACAACAGCGGGTACATCCCCCTGCGCATCGCGTAATGTGACAGCAAATTGTTTAAAGTCGATCCCGCCAATTAATAAACCCAGTGGCGGCATGATGATATCAGCAACCAGTGAAGAGACGATCTTACCGAATGCCGCGCCGATAATGACACCCACTGCCAAATCCACCACGTTCCCGCGCATCGCAAATTCGCGAAATTCTTTAATAATGCTCATGTTATTCTCCCTATGAAACTGACATTTATAAGTCTAACAAATGTTAAGCCATTTTCCTGCCTGGAATGAATTTAATTAATCCTTGATAATCAAAGGGAAATAATAAGGCGTCATTAGACGCCTTATTAATTACAAAAAGAAAGGGCTTGGCTGGAAGAGTCTTTCGACGTCGGTAATAAACTTTTTATCTGTGAGGAACATAATTACGTGATCGCCTTGCTCAATGCGTAAATTATCATTAGCAATCATCACGTCGTTTCCACGTACCACCGCACCGATAATTGTCCCAGGCGGCAGTTTAATTTCATCAATAACCCGACCAACAACACGAGAAGTGCTCTCATCACCGTGAGCAACAGCTTCAATAGCTTCAGCCACACCTCGACGGAGTGAGGAAACACCAACAATATCAGCTTTTCGTACATGACTAAGCAACGCGGAAATAGTTGCTTGTTGCGGTGAAATCGCAATATCGATCACGCTTCCTTGAACCAGATCCACATAAGCGCGACGCTGGATCAATACCATCACCTTTTTCGCACCCATACGTTTGGCAAGCATGGCGGACATGATATTGGCCTCGTCATCGTTGGTGACGGCAATAAACAGATCAACTTGATCGATATGTTCTTCGGCCAGCAGTTCTTGATCCGACGCATCACCAAAAAAGACGATCGTATTCTGCAACTTTTCCGCCAGTTCGGCAGCGCGCTGCTGATTACGTTCGATGAGTTTAACGCTGTAATCTTTTTCCAGACGACGCGCCAGCCCTGCACCGATATTACCGCCACCAACCAGCATGATCCGCTTATACGGTTTTTCCAGTCGCTGTAATTCACTCATCACCGCGCGGATATGCTGTGAAGCGGCAATAAAGAACACTTCATCACCCGCTTCAACAATGGTCGAACCTTGCGGACGAATGGGGCGATCGTGGCGGAAAATTGCTGCCACACGAGTATCGATATGTGGCATATGTTCGCGCATGGTCGAAAGTGCATTACCAATCAGTGGGCCGCCATAATAGGCTTTAACCACAGCGAGGCTGACTTTACCCTCAGCGAAGTTCACCACCTGCAATGCGCCGGGATACTCAATCAGTCGGTAAATATTATCGATAACCAACTGCTCTGGTGCGATCAGATGATCAATCGGTACAGCATCTGAATGAAATAGCTTATCGGCATCGCGCACGTAGTCTGGTGAGCGGATACGAGCGATGCGATTAGGGGTGTTGAAAAGTGAGTAGGCTACCTGGCAGGCAACCATATTGGTTTCATCTGAACTGGTTACAGCAACCAGCATATCGGCGTCGTCGGCACCTGCCTCCCGCAATACGCGTGGATGAGAGCCATGCCCCTGCACGACTCGCAGGTCAAATTTATCCTGTAAGGTCCGCAGACGCTCACCGTTGGTATCGACAACAGTAATATCGTTGTTCTCGCCAACTAGGTTTTCCGCCAGTGTGCCACCAACCTGACCGGCACCCAGAATGATAATTTTCATCAGTCGCGACCCGTTATCTCATCACTTTTTGATTAGCTTAGCGTAAAAGAAGCCGTCGCCCTCTTCGGCACCAGGCAGATTTTGTTTACCCGGTTGCTCTGGTGTTCCTGTTTCGCAAAGTTCGGCATCAGCTGTACGTTGCAAAAAGGCTTTAATCTGCAGGCTATTCTCTTCCGGTAACACCGAACAGGTGGCATAGACCAGGGTTCCACCGGATTTTAAATGCGGCCAAATGGCGTCGAGAATTTCAGACTGCAATTGCGTGAGTTCCGGGATATCGCGATCGCGACGTAACCATTTAATATCCGGATGGCGACGAATCACACCGGTTGCTGAACAAGGCGCATCTAATAAAATGCGATCAAACTGTTGCTCGCCACACCATTGGGAAGGGTAACGGCCATCACCTTGTTTCACGGTCGCCTTCATACCAAGGCGTTTTAAATTGTCGTAAACGCGAGAGAGGCGCTGTTCGTCAATATCAACCGCAACAACCTGCGCTTCTGGTGCCACCTCAAGGATATGCGTTGTTTTACCGCCGGGGGCGGCACAAAGATCCAGAATGTGTTCACCGTTTTGTGGAGCAAGCCAGGTCATGCAACCTTGTGCTGATGCATCCTGAACGGTAACCCATCCTTCTTCAAAACCTGGTAGCGCATGAACCGGCGCGGGTGTTTCCAGGCGTACAGCATCCGGGTAATCCGCATGTGGGAAGCCTTTCATGCCTGCTTCTTCCAGAAGTCCAATCCAGCTATCGCGGGAATGATGCGTACGATTAATGCGTAGCCACATCGGCGGGCGCTGGTTATTGGCTTCGACGATGGATTGCCACTGCTCTGGATATGCTTTTTGCAGACGCTTCAGCAACCAGGAAGGATGCAGATAACGTGCATCACTGGCATTAAACTCGGCTAATAACTCTTCTTGCTGACGCTGGAACTGGCGTAATACGCCGTTAATCAACCCTTTAAGCTGCGGGCGTTTAATCGCAACTGCGCCTTCAACTGTTTCCGCAAGCGCGGCGTGTGGCGGAATACGGGTATAAAGTAGTTGGTACAGTCCGACCATAATCAGGTAATGCACGGTCCGCTGTTTGCCGGTCATCGGACGGGCCATTAACTTATTAATCAGCCAGTCTAGCTGTGAGAGCGTACGCAGTACGCCAAAGCACAACTCTTGAAGAAGTGCTTTGTCTTTATCGGAAACTTTTTGCTGTAGCGGTGGCAGAATGTTGCTTAATGATTGCCCTTGCTCGACGACTTGTTCAATGGCCTGGGCCGCCATGCTACGTAAATTACGTTGTTTTTTCATAAGTATAAAAATAAAAATGCCCGGTAAGACCGGGCTTAGAAGAGTGGACTATCAGGCCAGACGGTTGCCCGGAACAAACCATTCCCGACGAGAATTCAGGAGGTCTTGCGCGCGCATCGCTTTCTTACCCGCAGGTTGTAACGAGAGCAGGTTCAGGATGCCATCACCAGTTGCAACCTGGATGCCTTGTTTGTTGGCTTCAAGGATCGTTCCTGGTGCAGCGTTGGTTGCCGTATCAATGACCGACGCTTTCCAGACTTTAACCGGCTGTCCTTCAATTTCCAGCCAGCTCATTGGCCATGGATTGAAAGCGCGAATGCAGCGTTCAAGCTGTGCTGCCGAAAGTGACCAGTCAATACGCGCTTCTTCTTTACTCAACTTTTCCGCGTAAGTGACAAGAGTTTCGTCCTGAACTTCTGGTTTCGCCGTGCCGTCTGCCAGTTGTTTCAACGTGGTGATAAGCCCTTGTGGGCCAAGCTCTGCCAGTTTGTCGTACAGCGTACCACTGGTATCTTCTGCGGTAATCGGGCAGGAGAGTTTATAAAGCATGTCGCCGGTGTCCAAACCGACATCCATTTGCATAATGGTCACGCCAGTTTCTGCATCACCCGCCCATAACGAACGTTGGATTGGCGCGGCACCGCGCCAGCGAGGCAGCAGTGAACCATGAACATTGATACAGCCGAGACGTGGCATCTCCAGCACAGCTTTAGGCAGAATCAGCCCATAAGCGACGACAACCATAATATCAGCTTGTAGATCGGCGACCAATTGCTGGTTTTCTTGTGGACGCAAGGAAACAGGCTGAAAAACGGGTAAGCCTTTTTCTTCAGCCAGCACTTTGACCGGACTGGGCATCAGCTTTTTGCCGCGTCCTGCTGGTCGGTCAGGTTGGGTAAACACGCCAACAACGTTATGTCCAGAAGACAACAGCGCGTCAAGATGACGCGCTGCAAAGTCAGGTGTACCCGCAAAAATAATACGTAGTGATTCTGACACGTTAATTCTTATCCTTAAGCCCGGGCTTTCAGACGATCCAGTTTTTCAACTTTCTGACGAATACGTTGTTGTTTTAGCGGTGACAGATAATCCATAAACAGTTTACCAACCAGATGATCCATCTCATGCTGAATACAGATGGCTAACAGACCGTCTGCTTCCAGTTCAAATGGTTTACCGTCGCGGTCCAGGGCGCGAATTTTCACTTTCTCTGCGCGCGGTACTAAAGCACGTTGTTCAGGGATCGACAGGCAACCTTCTTCAATGCCTGTTTCGCCGCTTTTTTCTAAAAGCTCCGGATTGATTAACACCAACCGTTCGTCACGGTTTTCCGAAACATCAATAACAATGATACGTTGATGGATATCAACCTGGGTTGCCGCCAGGCCAATACCTTCTTCTGCGTACATCGTCTCGAACATATCATCGACGATACGCTGAATTTCTGCATTCACTTCTTCTACCGGTTTAGCAACTTTGCGAAGCCGCTCGTCCGGAATATGTAACACTTGCAAAACTGACATAAATCTCCAGAGATGTGTTCAGGAGTTAGAAAGATTATTTCTTCTATTCTAGACAAATCCCCCTCTGATTGACAGCATCACTGACCAATCGCAAAGATTGCTAAGGCTGCTTATGGCAGGGAGATAAGGATGGTCGATACAGAAATTTGGCTGCGTCTGATGAGCATCAGCAGCTTGTACGGCGATGATATGGTCCGTATGGCTCACGCGTTGGCGAAACTACCACACATTGATGTTGTTATATTGCAACAAGTAGGGCTTTCATTACTGCAGGCACAGCGTTTCCTCTCTTTTTCGCAGAAGAGTCTGGATAGTGCGCTTATGTGGCTTGAGCAACCTAACCATCATTTTATCCCAGCGGATAGCGAATTTTACCCTCCTCAACTTCTCGCAACGGTTGATTATCCCGGAGCTCTGTTTGTTGCCGGGGAGCTTCCCGCATTGCGATCCTTTCAGCTTGCCGTCGTGGGAAGTCGTGCTCATTCATGGTATGGCGAGCGATGGGCACGATTATTTTGCGAATCGCTGGCGACACGTGGCGTAACGATTACCAGTGGACTGGCGCGTGGAATCGATGGTGTGGCGCATAAAGCGGCGGTACAGGTAAATGGCGTTAGTATTGCGGTGCTGGGAAATGGACTCAATACCATTCATCCGCGTCGCCATATTCAACTCGCCGCTAGTCTGCTTGAACAGGGTGGTGCTCTCGTCTCGGAATTTCCCCTCGATGTTCCACCCCTTGCTTACAATTTCCCACGAAGAAATCGTATTATCAGTGGTCTAAGTAAAGGTGTACTGGTGGTAGAAGCTGCTTTACGCAGTGGTTCTTTAGTGACAGCACGTTGTGCGCTTGAACAAGGGCGAGAAGTTTTTGCCTTGCCCGGTCCATTAGGGAGTCCGGGAAGCGAAGGGTCTCACTGGTTAATAAAACAAGGTGCGACTCTTGTGACGGAACCGGAAGAAATTCTGGAAAATTTGCAATACGGACTGCACTGGTTGCCAGATGCCCCTGAAAATTCATTTTATTCACCAGATCAGGAAGACGTGGCATTGCCATTTCCTGAGCTCCTGGCTAACGTAGGAGATGAGGTAACACCTGTTGACGTCGTCGCTGAACGTGCCGGCCAACCTGTGCCAGAGGTAGTTACTCAACTACTAGAACTGGAGTTAGCAGGGTGGATCGCAGCAGTACCCGGCGGCTATGTCCGATTGAGGAGGGCATGCCATGTTCGACGTACTAATGTATTTGTTTGAAACCTATATTCACACAGAAGCTGAGTTGCGTGTGGATCAAGACAAACTTGAACAGGATCTTACCGACGCAGGATTTGATCGAGAAGATATCTACAATGCCCTGCTTTGGCTGGAAAAGCTTGCGGATTATCAGGAAGGACTGGCAGAACCGATGCAACTGGCCTCTGATCCACTCTCCATGCGTATTTATACCCCTGAAGAGTGTGAAAGACTGGACGCCAGCTGTCGTGGGTTTCTGCTTTTCCTTGAGCAAATTCAGGTGCTTAACCTTGAAACCCGTGAAATGGTGATAGAGCGAGTGCTCGCGCTGGATACCGCAGAGTTCGACCTGGAAGACCTGAAATGGGTAATCCTGATGGTGTTATTCAACATTCCGGGCTGCGAAAATGCGTACCAGCAAATGGAAGAATTACTCTTTGAAGTGAATGAAGGTATGCTGCATTAATTATTTCTTTAATTCAGCATAAGTTGTTATGGCGAAATCAGCACTGTTCACGGTGCGTAATAATGAGTCCTGCCCAAAGTGCGGGGCTGAACTGGTTATTCGATCCGGGAAACACGGTCCGTTTCTTGGATGCTCACAGTATCCGGCGTGTGACTACGTCCGTCCTCTGAAGTCTTCAGCGGATGGACATATCGTCAAAGTTCTGGAGGGGCAGGTTTGCCCTGTATGTAGCGCAAATCTGGTATTACGCCAGGGACGCTTTGGTATGTTTATTGGCTGCAGTAACTACCCTGAATGCGAACATACTGAACTTATCGATAAACCGGACGAAACGGCAATTACATGTCCCCAATGTCGGACGGGCCATCTGGTCCAGCGCCGCTCCCGTTATGGCAAAACATTCCACTCCTGTGATCGCTACCCGGAGTGTCAATTTGCTATTAACTTCAAACCAATAGCCGGAGAGTGCCCTGAGTGTCATTATCCGCTACTCATCGAAAAGAAAACCGCGCAGGGTGTTAAACATTTCTGTGCCAGTAAACAATGTGGAAAGCCGGTTTCGGCGGAATAATAACGTGAATAATAACCTGCAAGAAGACGCTATCGTGGCTGCGGTAGATGTCCTCAATGAAGAACGTGTCATCGCCTATCCAACGGAAGCCGTTTTCGGTGTCGGGTGCGATCCTGATAGCGAAACTGCAGTGATGCGACTGTTGGAGTTAAAACAGCGTCCGGTTGATAAGGGGCTGATTTTAATCGCGGCAAATTACGAGCAGCTCAAACCTTATATTGATGACAGTATGCTGACGGACGCGCAGCGTGAATCCATTTTTTCTCGCTGGCCAGGTCCAGTTACCTTTGTCTTTCCCGCGCCGGCGACAACACCGCGCTGGTTAACAGGCCGCTTTGATTCTCTTGCTGTACGAGTCACCGACCATCCGTTGGTGATTGCTTTGTGCCAGGCTTATGGTAAACCGCTGGTTTCTACCAGTGCCAACTTGAGTGGATTGCCACCTTGTCGAACAGTCGACGAAGTTAGCGCACAATTTGGTGCGGAGTTCCCGGTTGTGCCTGGTGAGACGGGGGGGCGTTTAAATCCTTCAGAAATCCGCGATGCCCTGACGGGTGAACTGTTTCGACAGGGGTAAGTTGATGGAAACCTATGCTGTTTTTGGTAATCCGATAGCCCACAGCAAATCGCCATTCATTCATCAGCAATTTGCGCAGCAGCTGAATATTGAACATCCCTATGGGCGCGTGTTGGCACCCATTAATGATTTCATCAACACACTGAATGTATTCTTTGCCGCTGGTGGTAAAGGTGCGAATGTGACAGTGCCTTTTAAAGAAGAGGCTTTTGCCAGAGCGGATGAACTCACTGAACGGGCAGCATTGGCTGGCGCTGTTAATACCCTCAAGCGGTTAGAAGATGGACGCCTGCTGGGTGACAATACCGATGGCGTAGGTTTGTTAAGCGATCTGGAACGTCTCTCTTTTATCCGCTCTGGCTTACGTATTCTGCTTATTGGCGCTGGCGGGGCGTCTCGTGGCGTATTACTGCCGCTCCTTTCCCTGGACTGTGCGGTAACAATCACTAATCGGACGGTTTCCCGCGCGGAAGAGTTGGCAAAATTGTTTGCGCATACGGGCAGTGTTCAGGCGTTGGGTATGAACAAACTGGAAGGACATGAGTTCGATCTCATTATTAATGCAACATCCAGTGGCATTAGTGGCGATATTCCAGCGATTCCAGCATCGCTTATTCATCCAGATATTTGTTGTTATGACATGTTCTATCAGAAAGGGAAAACGCCTTTTCTGACATGGTGTGAGCTGCAAGGCTCAAAGCGTAATGCTGATGGATTAGGGATGCTGGTGGCACAGGCGGCACATGCTTTCCTTCTTTGGTATGGTGTCCTGCCTGACGTAGAACCAGTTATCAAACAATTGCAACAGGAGTTGTCAGCGTGAATCAGGCCATCCAGTTTCCAGACAGGGAGGAGTGGAATGAGAGCAAAAAATGCGTATGTTTTCCCGCTCTGGTGAACGGTATGCAACTGACTTGTGCAATTACTGGCGAAAGTCTGGCGAATCGCTTTACAGGGGATACGCCAGAACAGTACTTAGCGAATTTTCGTCAGCATCGCTGGGACCTGGAAGAAGAAGCAGAAAGCTTAATTCAGGCTCAAAGCGAAGATGATCAAGGTTGGGTTTGGTTGCTTTGATCCAGATACTCGTCTTTCCATTTCACGTAGTTATTAGCTGAATAGCGTAACCCGGACTTTTCTTCATCAGTTAACGGGCGGATCTGCTTGACGGGGCTACCGAGATACAGATATCCGCTCTCCAGCCGTTTATTTTGTGGGACAAGGCTACCCGCCCCAATCATCACATCATCTTCTACTATTGCGCCATCAAGTAAAATTGAGCCCATCCCAACCAGCACACGATTGCCAATGGTGCAGCCGTGGAGCATCACTTTATGTCCAACCGTAACGTCTTCGCCGACGATCAACGGATTGCCTTGTGGATTAGCCGTTGATTTATGGGTCACGTGTAAGACGCTGCCATCCTGGATATTGGTTCGGGCGCCGATCTGAACATAATTAACATCACCACGAATTACAACAAGTGGCCAGATCCCCACATCATCGGCCAACCGAACATCACCAATAACCACACTACTACAGTCGATCATGACTCGCTGACCGATTTGTGGAAAAAGATCCCGGTATGGGCGTAGAGTGTCTGACATACTTACCTCAACGAAAAATGATTTATCTATGACTTTGGGTGCTTTATTAGCCTTGCGCAAGTGTTTTGCTATGTAAAAATGCGCCATTTTGCATGTGAATGCAGCAAAAAGGATGAAAAAACAACAAACAGAAAAAAAGATCAAAAAAGTGCTTGTGCAAAAAATTGGGATCCCTATAATGCGCCTCCGTTGAGACGACAACGTGAAACACTTCACAAGATGGTCGTAACAACGAAGAGAAAAAATCCTGAAATTCAGGGTTGACTCTGAAAGAGGAAAGCGTAATATATGCCACCTCGCGACAGTGGCTGAAAGCCGCGTCGCAACTGCTCTTTAACAATTTATCAGACAATCTGTGTGGGCACTCGAAGATACGGATTCTTAACGTCGCAAGACGATAAATGAATACCAAGTCTCAAGAGTGAACACGTAATTCATTACGAAGTTTAATTCTTTGAGCGTCAAACTTTTAAATTGAAG
>NZ_PZKQ01000006.1:0-768 GCF_003046645.1 Escherichia sp. MOD1-EC6475
GGTAATGACTCCAACTTATTGATAGTGTTTTATGTTCAGATAATGCCCGATGACTTTGTCATGCAGCTCCACCGATTTTGAGAACGACAGCGACTTCCGTCCCAGCCGTGCCAGGTGCTGCCTCAGATTCAGGTTATGCCGCTCAATTCGCTGCGTATATCGCTTGCTGATTACGTGCAGCTTTCCCTTCAGGCGGGATTCATACAGCGGCCAGCCATCCGTCATCCATATCACCACGTCAAAGGGTGACAGCAGGCTCATAAGACGCCCCAGCGTCGCCATAGTGCGTTCACCGAATACGTGCGCAACAACCGTCTTCCGGAGCCTGTCATACGCGTAAAACAGCCAGCGCTGGCGCGATTTAGCCCCGACGTATCCCCACTGTTCGTCCATTTCCGCGCAGACGATGACGTCACTGCCCGGCTGTATGCGCGAGGTTACCGACTGCGGCCTGAGTTTTTTAAGTGACGTAAAATCGTGTTGAGGCCAACGCCCATAATGCGGGCGGTTGCCCGGCATCCAACGCCATTCATGGCCATATCAATGATTTTCTGGTGCGTACCGGGTTGAGAAGCGGTGTAAGTGAACTGCAGTTGCCATGTTTTACGGCAGTGAGAGCAGAGATAGCGCTGATGTCCGGCGGTGCTTTTGCCGTTACGCACCACCCCGTCAGTAGCTGAACAGGAGGGACAGCTGATAGAAACAGAAGCCACTGGAGCACCTCAAAAACACCATCATACACTAAATCAGTAAGTTGGCAGCATCACC